>CAJOMK010000205.1 GCA_905235495.1 uncultured Methanobrevibacter sp. | reverse complement strand
ATTTTCATAATAATTAGTATATATTATGTTAATAATATATTTTAACACAGGTGAAAGAATGAAGATTATCTCATGGAATGTTAATGGATTAAAGTCAATTATTGAAAATGGATTTTTAAATGAAATCCTTAATGAAAAACCTGATATTTTATGCCTTCAGGAAGTCAAGTCAACTGAAATTCCTGAAATTGAAGGATATTACTGCTTCAACAATCCCTGCACCACTATGCCAAACCTTTATGGAACAGCAATATACTCAAAAATCGAGCCTATTTCAATAAAATATGGATTCAACGACAGGGAATTTGACAGTGAAGGAAGAGTAATCAGACTGGAGTTTGAAAACTTTAATTTGTATACTGTTTATGCTCCATCAGGTGCCAAGTCAGATGAAAGATTAAAGAGAAAATACCGTTTCTTTGATAAATTGACTGAGTATGTAAATAAGTCAAATAAACCAGTTATCTTATGTGGTGACTTAAACAGGATTGCATCAGAAATTGATGCTAAAAATCCAAAAAACATTATAAACAAATCAGGTTTCATGCCTGAAGAAAAGGAATGGTTTGATGAAATATTGTCAGCAAAATTTGTTGATGCTTTTCGCAAATTCAATGATACAGGGGACAATTTCACATGGTGGCCAAACAGAAAAGGTTTTAGACAGCAAAATAAGGGATACAGGTTTGATTATTTTTTAGTTTCTAAAAGTTTTGAAAAAACACTCACTGACTCGTACATTCTTCATGACCAAATGGGTTCAGACCATGCACCTATTGCATTAGAGTTAAATTCCTGTCCAGTATGTGATACAGTCAATAGAATCGATAATGAATACTGCTACCTCTGTGGAATTAAAATGATAGAAAGTGATGAGGAAGAATCTTCAAGAACTGAAAAGCTGGAAATTCCTAAAGACAAAATCATCCTTCTTGATTTAAACTATACACTGATATCCAACTCAAAAGAAATCAGAAATTTACCTTTGGATGAAAAAATCAAAACACAGACATACGAAACAGAATTAATAGACTTAATCAAGGATAATTACGTTATCCTAATTACAGCAAGTCCATATAAACGTTCACACAAAATATTAAGAGACATCAAAGAAAAGACAGGTTTTGAACCGGATGAATCACTTCAACCGCCAGCCACCTGTTGTCAAAAAGTACTGGATGGTGAGCGAAGTCCTGCCGAATCATGGAGATAATCCTGAACAGTACTTGGCAATTGAGTCTAATCCAGCTACAAGATCAATGTATAAGAAATTAGGCATTGAAGCAAGGCCAAAAGGAGATTTTATTTAAATCTCTAATTATCTATATTTAATTAAACCAAATATACTCCAAAATAAGAGCTATTGCATTAGGAAATGAGTAAAATAAAAAACAAATTGGCATTAAACCAGATAATAGTAATCCTATAAATATTCCTATTGATACTAATATTCTCCCATATAATTTTTTATTAATATAAATACAATATCCTCCAATTAATGAAAGAAATGCTGCAATTATCATCATCATTCCATCTATTGGCCAATAGGCATAACTAAATAATAAAATAAATCCAAATATAAACATTAAAGGAAGTGATAATATTATCAGAACATAAGGTAAATATTTTTTTAATTTTTCTTCATTAGAATTATTATTTACTACATTTGTATTAGATACTATTTTTGATCCACAATTTGGACAGAACTTAGTATTTTCATTTATTTCATTTCCACAATTTGAACAGAACATTTTTTTATACCTCTAATAATAAGTTATTTATTTTTAAAGTAATTTAACATTCATCAATTTAAATTTTTATTGTAAAAACTTTAAAATTTAATATTTTAATATCCATACCTATGATTCATTACATTAGTTGTAACTTCTGCTTGATCTTGTTGATAAGATGAACCGACTAACCTTCCAGAACGATCATACTCACGAAAACCACCATCAGAACCAAATTCCCTACGGTATTCAAAACCCTCAGTACTTGTTTTCCAATCATAATCATTTTTAGTACTACTAGATGTTACAGTATTGGACTCAGATATAGTAACTTTTTCAGCTATAGTTAATTTCTGAGTGGTATTGCATGAAGTATAATTTTCATTTCCGCCATAGGTAACATTTATTGTGTAATTTCCTACAGCCAAACCGTTCAGCTGCAAGCTTCCATCACCATTAGCATCAGTGGTTATGACTTGAGGATTTTCT
>CAJOMK010000204.1 GCA_905235495.1 uncultured Methanobrevibacter sp. | reverse complement strand
TTTTCTTCCAGAAGCTTTGGACACCTCTTCTTTACTTTTCGAGGTATTGTCTTCAATCATAATTGCACCGGTACTTGAAGAACTTTTGTTTAGGGGAGTTCTATTCAATAGGTTAAAGATTAAGATTGGAATAATACCTGCTATGTTGCTATCTTCTGGAATCTTTGCAATCGGACATGAATTTGTTGGAATTACAAGTGCATTCGTCTTTGGAATCTGCATGTGCATAATCTATTGAAAACAGACAATATTCTTATGACCATGTCTATTCACTTCTTAAATAATCTTGTAGTTGTTCTTCTTGAAACAAGTGGTTGGGATCCATATCTATATCAGATGCCTCTTGCACCAATCACATTAATGGTTTCAATCCTTGCAGGGCTTTTAATACTCTTGTATATTATCAAGAATTTAAGATCATATAGGGCAGGATAATATTTATCCTATCTTTTTTTTTCAATTTTTTCTATTTTTTTCACTTTTTTAATCACTATTCTTTATCACTATTTTTTAAGTTTTCTATTTTTGATGCTCTTCAAATCCCTATTTCACCTAATTCATAGAAACATTTATATAGGGTGTGACATAATTTTTACATATGTGAATGTAATATAATTTTTACATTTGGAAATTATTTATTACATTTGTAATGTTTTTTTTTTTATTTCCATATTGAATCTAGCTATTATTTAAGTGATTATATGAAAACAATTATAAGATATTTGAGGCAGGAAATCAAGATGAGTCAACAGGACTTGGCTGAATCAGTTGGTGTCACTCGTCAAACAATCAATGCCTTGGAAAATGGACGGTATAATCCATCTTTACTTTTGGCATATAAATTGACAAGGGTCTTGAATATAGCCACTTATGATGAGGATACGGATTCCTATTTAAGTATAGAGGATATTTTTAAATTTAGTGATGATGAACTTTAACAAAAAAATAATTTGATTTGGGTTGATATAAATGATATTGGATATTTATAAAGATTCTTTGGAATATTCTGCAAAGAATTTGAAAATTTTATTGATATTGGGAGTAACTTACTTGCTAAGTTTCCTGTTCCTTCCAATATTCTTGATTTATGGTTATTCATACAGAGTAACTAAAATCTCTGTTGAAGGTATGATTAACGGCAATGATTCATTGCCTGAATTTGATAATGTAATTGACATGTTGATGGTATAAAGGTAGTTTTGGTCTATTTTGTCTATTGTTTGATTCCATTATTAATATTCCTATTGTTTGCGATTGTCTCTAATGCAATCGGAGGATATGCTGAATCTGCATTGATGGTTATCGGTTCAATAGTTACTATTGTAGCTATTTTGTTTGCTTACTTGATGAGCATGTTTGGTGTAGCTAATATGGCAAACTATGATGGGTCATTGAAAAAGGCATTTACAATGAACTCAGTGAAATCATAAAATCCATTGGTGTTGCAAGATATATTGCTGCTTATATTGGATTAGCAATTATTTGCTTTGCAATTTATATTGTTGTTTCCCTATTTATTTGGTTCGTATTCGGATTCTTTGGAATCTTTACTGGAACTTTAGGATTTGATATGGCAGATGGTGGAATATTTGTTGCAGGATTCTTTATAAGTTTCTTTGTAATGTTGTTTATTGTAGGTCCTTATACTATGATCATGCAATCAAGAGCATGTGGATTATTATACAATCTTCATTAGATAGGTGGTTTTATGGGTAGCATAACTGATGTTGTAAAGGAAGGATTGAAATATCCTTTCAATGATGGCAAAAAGGTTTTGATCTTAGGTGTAATTATACTTGTTTCCAGTCTTGTTTCAATCTTCATGGAATATATGGTCTTTGATAATATGAGAATATTAGCTGATGCAGCTCCTGTAGATACTGTTCAAGCAGCAATATCCTCTCTTCCTCCAAGCAGTGCGGCATTGGTGTTCTTGTCTTGGATTGTATCATTCATACTTGCACTCTTTTGTGCAGGATATCTTTATGATGTAGTCAAATATTCCATTGAAAAGAGATCAGACCTTCCAGGGTTTAGA
>CAJOMK010000203.1 GCA_905235495.1 uncultured Methanobrevibacter sp. | reverse complement strand
TGGATTGTATCATTCATACTTGCACTCTTTTGTGCAGGATATCTTTATGATGTAGTCAAATATTCCATTGAAAAGAGATCAGACCTTCCAGGGTTTAGAAATATCAAAGGAATCTTCGTAAAAGGTATAAAAACTGTAATTGTTCAAATTGCATATATGATTTTGCCTTTAATCCTATTCTTACTTGGGTCGATGTTAACTGTTAATGAGGCTGTAAGCAGTTCCATCAATGCAATTGGTGGAATTATAATAGTCATTGCAGTGATATTATTAGTATTTGCAGCTTTGATGGAAATTATGGCAGTCTGCAATATGGTTGCAAAAGATGACTTGAAGGTAGCATTTGACTTCAAAGGAATTTTAGCTCAAATCAAAGGCATCAGATGGGCAGATTCATCGGAATCCTCATGTTCACAGGGGTAGTGATTGCAATTATCTCAATATTCTTTGATTTAATATTTGGAGCAATAGCTGCTGGTTTAAGTATCTTGATAGGTTCTGCATTGGTAATGGCCTTAACCAAAACAATCTTGGATTCCTTGCTTATTGGTCCATATGTCGGCATTGTCATAAGCAGAGTCTATGGATCCATTTACAGAAAAGCAAAATCTTGAATAATTATTAAATTATTCTTAGTGAGAATTAGAATTTTAATTAATTTTTATTCTTCTTAAATTTATATTTTTTTTTTTTTTTTTTTTTTAACTGATCAATTCTTCAATTGATTTGTATAATTCCTCTAAAACAGAATAGATCTTATCTCCAATAACTATTTTAGGTTCTATATTTCCCAAAAATTCAATCCATTTTTCTTCATCAATTCTGTTTATATCAATCATTTCAGGATTTGGGTCATTCACTATAAGAGTATTATTCATTAACTTTATGGATTTTGTTCCATTGAATTCATGTTTATAGCTTATTTCAAAGAGTTCTGGGAGATAATTGATTGCCATGTTGTATTTCCTATTTAATTATCAATGATTTCAAAATTTTAATCAAATTAATTATTAATATTAAACTTATATATTATAAGATTTATAATTTAACTAAATGAAATGAGTTAAAATCAAATATATAAGAACTTAAAAAATTAATGGGTTGATATGATTAGATTCAATGATTATTTAGACAAATTATCTATTATTAAGGTTTTATCCTTCTTTTTATTGGTTATGTTGGTTCTCACATTAGGTTCTATGGTCTTTAACTTTTATTTTGGGGGGGGGTCTGTTTTTTAAATTCATTTTATATACTATCATGCTTTTATTTTTCATTTATAAGTTTCATCAGATTGATTTAAATGAAAATTCTGATGATTCCTTTTTGGTTTCATTAAAAAAATGAATGAAATGAATGTAATTCAGTATTTGAAGTTTCAAACATTCAATCAATCTCATTTATTGTGGTTGCAAACATACTATTTGTTTCAACAGTTTACTTTATTTTAAGATATTTGGCAAGAGTATCCATCATAAGCTTTGATTCTCCCTTATTCGGAGATTTCAGTTCCTTAAGCACTGAAATCCTATTATTATACTTCATAACTGTAGTGATTTTATCTCCAATCATAGAAGAGTTATTGTTTAGAGGGATATTTTTAAGAAGATTCAACAAGGAATTGGATAATGTGACATTGGCTATTTTAATCAGTTCAATATTGTTTGGGCTCTGCCATGGGTTTGGAGGTATCTTAGGAGCTATTCTATTTGGTATTTGTGTTTCAATTCTCTATATCAAGTCAAGGAATATTTTGGTGCCTATATTTGCTCACTTTTTGAATAATGTCATTTCATTCATAATTGTACTTACTGGAATTGAATATTTCATTCAAGGAAATCTGATTGTGATTGTTCTAATAGTCATTTTAGCTATTGTCTATAATTTTGTTCTCTTCAGAGCAATTTTAAAGGAATGGCCTACTGAAATGGAATAAAATTATTTCTATATCTAGTCAAATCTTTTTAATTAATTAATGAAAAATTTTCTATTTTCCATTTTTTTATATAAGTTTTATATAAATAATCATAAAGTTTATAATACTTTAAAATATAATTTATCTTATGTTTAAATTTACAGGTAAAGAGATAAGAGATTTAATTATATCCTTTATAGTAATTGCTTTAGGATTTACCATTCTTTACGCTAATGGTGATTATAGCCATGTTACTTTAATCTTTCCAGTAGTTATGATTGGAGTGGGGGCAGGATTTATATTCCACGAATTGGGACATAAGTTCGTTGCAATGAATTATGGATATTATGCAGAATATGAATTATGGCCTACAGGTCTGATTATTGCATTGATCAGTTCCTTTTTTGGATTCCTATTTGCAGCTCCTGGAGCAGTTGTCATTTATAGTCAAGGAATGGATGAGAAGACTAATGGTTTGATTTCCATTGTAGGACCACTTGTGAATATTGCATTAGGTTTGATATTCTTCCTGATTTTAGCATCTCTTGGAGATTATGTATATACTAATACAGGAGAAATCGTTTATTTAATCTGCTTGCTTGGTACAAGAATCAATTTCTTCTTGGCAGCATTTAACCTATTGCCGATACCTCCATTGGATGGTTCCAAAGTAATATCCTGGAGCGTACCAATTTGGTTGATTACATTTGCAGTTGCTGCAATCTT
>CAJOMK010000202.1 GCA_905235495.1 uncultured Methanobrevibacter sp. | reverse complement strand
GTTTTTTCTGCAGTGTAAATCATAGAGTCCGCATTGTTTCTTACTTCAATCTCTTCTTGTTTCTTCTTATCTGCTTCAGCATTCATTTCTGCTTCTTTAACTGCTTTTTCAATTTCTTCATCCGTTAATTTAGTAGAGGAAGTGATGGTAATGGATTGTTCTTTACCAGTTCCTTTGTCTTGAGCAGTTACGTTGATAATACCGTTTGCGTCGATATCGAAGGTTACTTCAATTTGAGGCATTCCTCTTGGTGCAGGAGGTATTCCTACTAATTGGAATCTTCCAAGAGTGGTATTGTCTGCTGCCATTTTTCTTTCTCCTTGAACTACGTGAATGTCTACTGAAGGTTGATTGTCAGCTGCAGTTGAGAAGATTTGGGATTTTTTAGCAGGAATTGTAGTGTTTCTTTCAATAAGGGTAGTTGATACTCCACCTAAGGTTTCAATACCTAAGGATAATGGGGTAACGTCTAAGAGAACTAAGTCTTTGATTTCTCCAGCGAGTACTCCTCCTTGGATAGCTGCACCCATTGCTACACATTCCATTGGGTCAATTCCTCTTTCTACAGGTTTGTCAATGAAGTCTTCCACGAATTTTTGTACGATTGGCATTCTGGTAGGTCCACCTACAAGGATGATTTTGTTGATGTCGTTTTTGGTCATTTTTGCGTCATCCAATGCTTGTTTGATAGGTTGGCCACATTTTTTTACGATAGGATCTACCAATTCTTCTAATTTTGCTCTGGTTAAGTTGTTAATGAGGTTGTGAGGTTTACCGTCTGCACCCATACAGATGAATGGTAAGTTTACTTCACTGGTTAAGGTAGTGGATAATTCGATTTTTGCTTTTTCAGCTGCTTCTCTTAATCTTTGTACTGCTTGATCATCAGTCATTAAGTCAATGCCGGTTTCAGTTTTGAACTCGGATGCTAAGTAGTTCATGATTGCATTGTCCATGTCGGTACCACCTAGTTGGGTGTCACCGCTGGTAGATTGTACTTCGAATACTCCTCCACCAAATTCCATGATGGTTACGTCTAAGGTACCTCCACCTAAATCGAATACTAAAATGTTTACGTCATCGTCATCATCTTGTTTGTCGATACCATATGCTAAACTTGCAGCGGTAGGTTCGTTTACAAGTCTTACTACATCAAGACCTGCAATAGTTCCTGCATCTTTGGTTGCAGTTCTTTGGTTGTCGTCAAAGTAAGCAGGTACGGTAATAACCGCTTTTTCAATAGGTTCTCCTAAGAATGTTTCTGCATCTTTTTTGATCTTTTGCAAGATTTTTGCAGAGATTTCTTGTGGAGTGTATTGTTTTCCTTGGATAGTTACTTTGTAATCAGTACCCATTTTCCTTTTGATTGCACTAATTGTGTTTTCTGGGTTGGTTACAGCTTGTCTTCTTGCAGGTTCACCAACTAATTGTTGGCCGTCTTCAGTGAATGCTACATAACTTGGGAACGCTTTACCATATTGGCTTGCACCTTCTGCACTTGGGATAACGGTTGGTTTACCACCGACAAGTACAGATGCTGCAGAGTTACTAGTACCTAAGTCAATTCCAATAATTTTTTCTTTTTTAGTATCAGACATATTTTTCACCTTTACATTTGATATTTTTAATTAATCGATTTGATTTTTATTTTATTTGTTTTTGAATTTTTTTTTTATTTAATAAAACTAGATATATTATAATAATTTAATTTTATTAAACATTTTAAGATTATTATAATCTTTTGATAATTTTATGAATATGATATTCTATTCTTCTTTTTTAGCTTTTTTACAAACTCTAACTTTAGAGTATTTGATAACCTTATCTTTTAAGGTGTATCCTTTCATAAGTTCATCAACGATTTCATTGTTTTCATAATCCGGACTGTCTACAGTGAGCAACGCCTCATGTTTGAATGGGTCGAATTTTTCTCCCACTGTAGGAATCTCTTCTACACCTTCTTTTTCTAAAGTATTTTTCATTTTTGAATAGATTAACTCTAAACCTTCTCTTAGTTCTTCTTCATTAGTTGAATTTTCAAGAGCCCTTTCCATATCCTCATAGACATCAAGGAATTTCACGATAAGTCCTTCGTTTGCAAATTTGGTTAAATCTTGCTTTTGCTTATCATTTTGTTTCCTGAAATTATCAAAGTCTGCTTGAAGTCTTTGAATATGTGATTTTAGCTCTATGATTTCTTCATCTTTTGCTTCAAGGTCTTTTTTTAATTTAGCTAATTCATCGTCTTCACATTTATCTTCGTCATCTTGTGAAGATTCTTCTTCAGATTCAGAAGGATTTTCATCTTCTTGGACTTTGGATTGGTCTTCTTCTTCAATCTCTAAGTCTTCTTTTTCTTCTTTTTCTTTCTTAGCCACATTTTCACCTTTAATGAATTTATCATAAAGTTATAATTAAAGAGAAAGAGAGCGATAAGCTCCTTTAATATTATGACTTAAATCAAAGAGTTTAGATTTTTGGATTTTCTATCATATGGGTTAATAGAAAATTCTGTTTTATGTTTCTAGATTTAGGTGTTAATTAAATCTAAAAAAAAATCATTGTTTATAGTGTGATTTTTAAAGAGGATTTGAAATATTCTTTGATTTTGTGTTTTATCCAATTTGTTATCATTTTTTAGAATTTTATAGGTTTCTTACAATAACTTTTTTGTTTTAAGTCAGTTATCAGCAGAATTTTTACTTTTTGGTTTGTTAAAATTCTGTTTTTGATAAATGGCCAGTGGATTTAGATTTTATTTTGTCATTTTATATTAAAGTAACAAAATGTTATCTTTCTCTATACTTATTATAGTAACAAAATGTTATATAAAGATTTCGGTTTTTAGTAACAAAAAGTTAATATAATACTTATGTCAATATTTTAGTATAGAGATATTAATATGAAAATATTAATAAGAATCTTTTGTATAGGAATATCAATTATAAATATCAATATATTATTTACTTTTTTAAAACAATAGAGGTCAAAATATGGAACACAATCAAGGTCAACACAATGATGTTGATATGGAAGCGATTCTTGATGTAATGGGATGTAAAACCAGACGTGACATCATGAATCTTTTAAGGGAAGAGCCAAGATTTGTTAGTGAAATATCTCAAGAGCTCCAAATAGGTCAGAAAGCTATCATTGAACATTTAAGAGCTATGGAAGATGTAGGTATCTTGACATCTTCAACAAAAAAAGTTGTTAGAGGCCGCCCTCGTAAGTATTATGACATGCCAAATGATGTGAATGTACACATTACTGTTACTAAACATTCATTTAATGTAGCTATTTCTGAAGATATGTTAAATCCTCAAAACGATATTAAGCAATTGCCTTCTGGTGATGAGTGGTCTAAATTATTGGATATTGAAAAAAGAATAGATCAAGGTCATACAGAAGCT
>CAJOMK010000201.1 GCA_905235495.1 uncultured Methanobrevibacter sp. | reverse complement strand
TAAAAGGTGGTTTCCACCTACAATAATAGGAATAGGGCCATAGCTTTTGTTTTCAACCAAAATTCCTGCTTCACTTGCAACATCTTCAAAAGTAGTGTCGAATATTTCATCAGTTTCTTTTATCTTACCAGTAAAATTTAATCTTACAAAATCTCCGTTTTCGATTGCCATATATAATTCTCCATAAAAATTATTTATTTAGTAATAAACACTTAATAAGCTCCAATAATATGATCAAACACTTTTATAATCATATTCAATACTTGAGAACTTATCAAGCAATATATAAAATTGAATAAATTAAACAATTAAATTCAAATTAATAATATTGGTAAACTTAAAGTTTAATCCATTATATTACTATGATTTATTTATTATATTTCATATAATATAAATATTAGTATAGTGCTGCAATTTGTTTGTTGATTTTTCGGTTTTCAAATTTATGCTCGATTCCCTAATAATTAAGGAAAAATTTAACATATTTAATTTTCAAATTATAACCATGGATGTCAAAGGCCCAATCATTATGGAGGCAATTTTCATTGTCATCGCAGTTTCAATCTATCTTTTAACTGCAAACACTTTTTTCATATTCAATTTCCTTTATATCGGAACTGCCATCGCAATTGGACTTTTTTTAATGTCACAGAAAAAAGAATATGCAAGAAACATAATCATGCTGGCTGTCGGATCATATCTCCTCATTTATGTGGGCATATGCGGTCATGAAAATCTTTCAATGTCAGGTTTTTGGTATTATCTGTTTTTAGGAGTTTTTGAAGCGGCTGTAATTCATTTTCTAATTGCAAAAATAGCTGGTCCGTTTTTGTTTGGAAGAGGATGGTGCGGATATGCCTGCTGGACTGCAATGATTCTTGATCTGCTTCCCTATAAAACTCCCAGACATGAAAGAAAAAACTGGGGATATGTGAGATATGTTCTTTTCATTGCAATATTATGCTTTGTTTCATCACTGTTTATTTTTAAAGTCAATAACCTTGATTTGATCATGTTCTACATATTCATTGCAGGCAATTTAATTTATTATGCAGTTGGCATTTGTCTCGCTTTCAAACTTGAAGATAATCGGGCATTCTGCAAATATGTATGTCCCATAACAGTATTTCTAAAAGCATTCAGTTATTTCTCAATTTTAAGAGTCACCGTTGAGGCGGAAAAATGTGTGGAGTGCAAAAAATGCATCAAAGCCTGTCCGATGAATGTGGACATGTTAGATATTTCAAGAAAAAGAGTCAACGGCACTGAGTGCATTTTATGCATGAAATGTATTAACGGATGTAAAGAAGATGCTTTGAAATTATAATCATCCTATTCCTTTTCAACCTTTTCAAGACAATGCTTAATTTGTCGGCACAATGAATCTCTTGCTTCAAATAAGTAAGAGTTGGATTTCGCAGATTTCATCCTGCTCCTATTTTATTTCCTGTTTTCAAACCAGTCCACAGCTGCTTTTGCCGCATTTGCAGGGCCGCTGCTTTCGAGCATGCCCTTCTGTATCATCCTTAGATTTTCATGATATTCAGGATTCTCGAGAATATCTATTATTCCGTTTCGGAGATTTTCAACTGTTATCTCTTCGTTGCTGAAGATTGCTCTTCCTGTCCCCAGCTCTACAACTTTCTTCGCTGTATCAAACTGGTCGCCCATCAGAGGGATGCAGACAGTAGGAACGCCGAACCATGAAGCTTCCATTATGCTTCCAATACCTGCATGAGTGACAAAACCGTCTACGCACTGAAGGACTTTAAGCTGAGGAAGGAATTCATAAAGAGCAACATTTCTTGCCAAGATCATCCTTGTCAACCATATTTCCAATGGAACAGATAAGATTGATATCAAGATCTTCAACTGCCTCGAACAGAATCGGCCAGAACCATGGCTGGTTATTGAATACTGTTCCTAGAGACGCGTATATTGTTTTCTTTCCATTATTTGGACCTTCCCACTCATCTTCACCAGCTCTCTTCGCAATTTGAGGGCCTGCAAAGAAGAAATCATCTCCAAAGGTTTCTGCGTATGGCTGGAATCTCTTATCAACAGCCACTATATTAAATTCAGGATTAACAGCAAACATTTCATAGGGAGTGAGCAGATTTCCACCATATTTTTCCTGCAGCTCCTCAGCAAACTTCAGGGCTTCCTTTCTAGGTTCTGTTTCATCGATGCCTTCAGGCCACTGAAGTGTCTCATTGAAAATATCGTTTGCTGCAAAGACTGTAAAGAACTGGATCCTTGGCACATTCAAGGCAGAAGCTGCCAGACGTCCTGCCATTGCCATCTTGTCATGAACGATCAAGTCAGGCTTATCCTTTTCAAGAACCTTTAAAATGCCTTCCACGCCGAAAGCCCCTTCATTAAGGAAACGTAATGGAAGTTCTTCAAGAATATTATCCAAAGCATTCTTGTCACCCTTTCCACCCTTGTTCAAAGGGGATTCCACAGGATAAAAATCTACTTCGAATGCTTCGACCTGTGG
>CAJOMK010000200.1 GCA_905235495.1 uncultured Methanobrevibacter sp. | reverse complement strand
TTTTGTTGAAAAATGCAGTGAAGAGGTTCCATGTGAAACCGGAGTCTTTGGTGCATTCATGAATGTAAGTTTACTCAACAATGGTCCAGTAACCATCTTGCTTGAAAAAGAGTTTGATGAATAAAAAATAAATAAATAAAAAAAATGGAAGAAAAATTTGAAAAAAATAAAAAAAATGGAAGAAAAATTTGAAAAAAATAAAAAAAATGGAAAAAGTGAAAAAAATAAAAAAAATGGAAAAAGTGAAAAAAATAAATAAAAAATTAAAAAATAATAAATTAGAATACTTCTAATTATAAAAAATAGAAATAAGGCCATTCAGGCCTTAATTAATAATCAAAAATTATATATAATACTATTTTTCTAACTATTTCTAACTATTTGCTTTTAATCTTATCCATCAATCCTGACTTTCGTGCATAATGGAAAAGATAAAGTTGAGCATATCCTGCATAATCTCCAAAGTGTTCAATGCCAAAATCTCTGGTTTGGTCTGCTGAAATCTCTTCTCCATCAAAGTATAAGTGAGAAACTATTCTTTTTATCCAAACATCAGATGGAAATGCTTCCTCAAATCCAAATCCATACAATAAAATGCAATCAGCGACCTTTGCACCTACACCAGGCAACTTTAAGATTAAATCAAATGCCTCATCATAATCCATTGAACCTATTTGACTGATGTCAATCTCATCAATCAACATTTGACTTGCCTTTACCATATAAGGTGCCCTATAGCCGACACCACATGACTTCAGATTATGGGTATAGCAGTCGATTTCATATCTGTGCCCATCTGCTTCTGCCTCTTCGATTGGAGTTTCATAAAATTCTAAAAATTGATTTGGACTTGGAAATCCATAGAAAATTCCATCATCGAATTCTATCCTTTCTCCCCAATTATGCCTTATATTATCAATTGATTTTGTCCATCTTGCAATTGAATTGTTTGCAGAACATATTGAAGATATGATGCATTCGAATTGATCCTTTGCAATGAATAACCTTAAGCCATTGCAAAAATCTACAGAAGGCGCCAATTTTTCATCAGATGAAAGAAAATCATAGAATTTTTTCAAGTCGAAACCCAAGTCATAGATTTTAGTCAGTTCATTTTTGATTTCATTTTCAATAATCTTGATTTCATTATTTGATAAATTATTTGTGTTGAAAAAATTAGAAAATTGGTGTTTTCCTAGTTTTTTAGGAAACTGATACACACTAGTGAATCCATTTAAATCATTTTTATCTTGTGATAGCTTTAAAAGAATCGGAAGTCCATTTAAATTAATACTTTTATCATTAACTTCATCAATAATTGAAGGAACTTTTAAGTAAATTAATTCATTAAACTCCTCTATATTTCCAATTGAATTTTGCCTCCATGGAGGCTGTGAAGTTTGACCAGATTCTTGGGTCAGTTTGAGATTGATTAATGAATCGAATTTGAGATTAGTCATGCTTTCACTCTAAAAGGTTTCTCTGATTGGAACCCCTCTTTCCTTTAAGTATTTCTTGACTACTGGAACAGGATATTCATTGAAGTGGAAAATGCTTGCTGCAAGTGCTGCACTGGCATCAGCTACTTCAAAAGCTTCCAGAATATGTTGAGGGTTTCCTACCCCTCCTGATGCAATGACTGGAATGTCCACATTATCGTTGATTGCTTTTGTTAAGACAAGGTCATAGCCGTCTTTTGTTCCGTCTCCATCCATTGAAGTGAGAAGAACTTCACCTGCACCTCTGTCCTGACATTCCTGTGCCCATGCTATGGCATCCATGCCAGTGAACTCTCTACCTCCGTAGATACTGCAGTCAAACCATACTTCACCTTGCTCACTGTCTACAATTGTTTTTCCTTTTGCAGCTTCCTTGTCTTCTTCAACATATCTTCTTTTAACATCAATACCTATTACCACTGCTTGAGAGCCTACAACTTTAGATGCATCTGTCAATAGCTGAGGATTGTGAATAGCTGCAGTGTTTGTGGAACATTTATCTGCTCCTGCCTTAAGCATGCGAGTGTAATCTTCTACCTTCCTTATTCCTCCACCTACACATATTGGAATGAATACGTTTTCAGTCAATCTTTCTATAACATCAACCATGGTTCCTCTACGTTCATGGGAAGCAGTGATATCCAGGATAACGATTTCATCTGCTCCATCTTCGTAATATTTGGTAGCAAGTTCAACTGGATTTCCAGCATAACGAATCTGTTTGAATTCAACTCCCTTCACTACTCTGCCTTCTGGAACCTGTAGGTCACAATCTAAACAAGGAATAATTCTTTTGGTAAGCATGATAATCACAAAAAATTTAAAAATTT
>CAJOMK010000199.1 GCA_905235495.1 uncultured Methanobrevibacter sp. | reverse complement strand
AGTTCCTCATAGCTGATTTCATTTCGTATAATTCGTCGAATTTTGCTTCGCTAAGTCTAGTAAGTTTAATTTCATTCATGATGATGCCTCCGTGGTGTTAGTTTTTAAAAAAAGAAGCTTTTAATTTTCAAGCTTGTTCTAATGGTGTTGTTCTTAGAACATTTCATATTGGTTTTCATCATATATAAATGTTTCGGTTTAGGGGGTGATATATAAAATGTTTTAAATGATATAAGAGTAATTACTTAATGCTGATATATAATATTAACTATTTGTATGAATAAAATCTAATATATTATTGAAAAAATGTTTTAGGGGAGATAATGAACAATCAAAAGACAAGAACTTCAAAGAATGGGGAGAAAGGGAACAGATATAAGAAAGAGAATAATTCTTTTGGCAAAAAACCTGTTATTGATCTTCCTTTCTTCGCATATGGTATATTCAAGCCTGGACAGATTGCATACTCAAAGATAGAGAAACTTGACTTTGAAAAGAAGGAAGCTTCCGTAAACTACCTCATGAAGCAAAGGGATGGGGTTCCAATACTGTTGAGAAAGGAGAATGAGAGGTACAAGACCAGAGGATGCTTATATGATTTCACTGATGGTGAAAAGGCATATGATATAATATGCCAGACCATGTCTCCAGCATTGTATCAATGGGGCACAATAGATGTTGGAGGAGAAAAGGCGAATGTCCTCTTCGGTTCGGATTAAGGCCGAATGATGGAAGCGATTATATTGAGGATGATTGTGATAGGGAATGCTTTGATGGAAGCAATGATACCATCTTCAAGGAAGGCCTTAAACTGATTAGGGAAAATTTGGAAGCGGATGATTTCTCCTGGGAAGAGGGATTTTTCAAACTGCAGATGAACTACATGCTGCTCTGGTCTGCAATAGACAGATACTGCAAGCTGAAATATAATATGGGAAGCGAGCATGATAATAGATTGGAGCTTGCAAAGGAAGATATGTTTATTGATGCATTGAGAGGAATTCATGAAACAGAAGAATACCGGCCGATTTTCAGCACTGATGATTTGTTGAAAAGGAGCTTTGATGTTTCAAATCCGAAATACTGCATAAATTATTATTACACACTCAGATGCAATATAGTCCACAGGGGAAAGTCAAGCATTCGCGATGTCCATCTTCTAAAGAAAGCGACAGAAGACCTGCTTGAAATCTTCGAACATATTCTTTATGAGACATTCACCGAGGAATAAAGAAAATTGTGAAATGGATATCTCATTATGGATTTTCAATATCCTATTCTCATTGAACATAAAATTAAAAAAATATCTCATTATGGATTTTCAATTATCCAATTCCTATTGAACAAAAAATTAAAAAAAGCATAATAATATATAAATAATATAAAAATAGAGTGTTAAATATGTATAGTTTTATTATTTGTGTTGTTGCCTTGGTGGCATCTTATTTTATTTATGGCAAGTTCATAGAAAGAATTGTCGGAGTGGATGAAACAAGAGAGACACCAGCATATGAAATCAATGATGGTGTGGATTACACTCCAATGTCAAAATACAAGCTGTTTCTGATTCATTTTTTAAACATTGCAGGTCTTGGACCTATTTTCGGAGCGATACAGGGGGCTTTGTTCGGTCCTGCGGCATTCTTATGGATTGTCTTTGGAACAATCTTCATCGGTTCTGTCCATGACTTCTTCTCAGGATTCCTGTCTTTAAGAAATAATGGACTGACAATGCCGAACATCATTGAAAAATATCTGGGAAAAAACGTTCAAAGATTGATTGCAGTAATCATGGTCATAACAGGTGTTCTTGTTGCGGCTACCTTTTCAACTGGAGCTGCCGATTTGCTTGCAGACTTGACCGGCATGGCTGTAATACTGTGGATTGTAATCATATTTGCTTATTTCCTGATTGCAACAGTATTTCCAGTTGACAAGATCATTGGAAAGATATATCCTGTTTTCGGAGCATTGTTCCTCATAATGGCTGTGTCAATGATAAGCGCATTGATTTTAAACCCTTCATACTCCATTCCGGAATTCACTACCAGCGGATTATACCTCACTGACAAGACCATCTTCCCATACCTCTTTGTAACTATTGCCTGCGGAGCCATTTCAGGCTTCCACGCAGCACAGTCTCCAATCGTTGCAAGATGCATGGAGAATGAAAAGGACGCACGCCCTGTATTCTTCGGCTCAATGGTTCTCGAAGGTCTTGTTGCATTGTGCTGGGCGGCTATTGCAATGGCATTCTTCCACGGCCAGCCTCAGCTTGCAGTAATCTACGGCGCAACTCCGTCAATCGCAGTGAATGAAATGGCAAATGTATTGCTTGGCCCAATCGGACTGGTCTTTGCTGTCATAGGTGTTGTCATATGTCCTATTACAACTGGAGACACATCACTTAGAAGTTCCAGAATCACCCTCTCTGACCTGTTTGGACTCAATCAGGAAAAGATGGCTTCAAGGATGAAACTTGCATTGCCTTTGACCCTTGCAGCATTCCTTTTGACCTTTGTTGACTTCACTTTGATATGGAGATACTTTGCATGGGCCCAATTGATAAGCGCAGTAGCCTTGCTATTTCTACAGTCTATCTCATTCAAAAGAAGAAGCCTTATCTCATCACACTTCTGCCTGCAATAGCATGTACTTTAATCACATTCGGATATATTCTGCAGGCGCCTGAGGGACTCAGACTTCCTTCAACACTGGCTAATGTAATCACAATCATTGCAACAGCAGCTATTGTGGTTGTATTCATCAGGAAATACAGGTTTTCCAATGATGACCATCTGGATGAAAAGCAATGATTCCTATTTCAGGTCTCTAAATTAAGATTGCTTATTTAATTTTAATTTTTCTTTTTTTATTTATTTTAATTAATAATGATTTATTTGATTTTAATTTTTCTTTTTTTCACTTATTCTTTTGAATATTTTCATATTTTATTGGAAAAATTAAAAACTTTTTTTTATCTTATGAGTATTATTATTTTGTCAATTTTTACTTATTTTGTAATACTAATATGTAATACTTTTTAAAATTAAGAATTATTACTTTATATTTAAGTAAAACTGATTTAAGTAATAATTATTACTTATTTTTCAAAAACAAGCCGTTTAATAATACTTTTTTTAGAAATCTTTTTATA
>CAJOMK010000198.1 GCA_905235495.1 uncultured Methanobrevibacter sp. | reverse complement strand
ACTGGAATATATGAGAGACTGGTATATGCTATAAGTAAAATAAAATTCAGCTTTATAAAACCATTGTTTAAAGCTAATTTCACAGAATTTAAGGAAAAACTATTAGATGAAATTGATTTTAAACTGTTCATTCCATTAGGATTAGGCATTGGAATTGCATTTATTTTATTGGCAAACGTGATAAACTATCTGCTTGAAGCATATACTGCATATACATTTTCATTCTTTTTAGGATTAATATTGGCTTCTGCTTACATATTGTATACCAAATTGGAAGAATTTAATCTTAAGTTAATCATTATTACAGCAATTGGCATCATACTTACATATTTATTCGTAGGTTTAAATCCTATTGCAGCGAATCATAGCTTGATTGTAATATTTATCTCTGGACTTATAGCAATTTGTGCTATGATCTTACCTGGAATATCAGGTTCTTTCTTGCTATTGCTTCTTGGGCACAATACCAATATATGTTGAATGCATTGAATTCAAGAAACATTTTAGAGATTGTTGTTTTCTGTATTGGAGCATTGATAGGAATTTTAGGATTTTCAAAAATATTGAATTACTTGCTTGAAAAGCATGAATCCGCCACAATGGCATTTCTGATTGGAATAATGGTAGGTACATTAAGATTACCTATAATGGAAATAACCACATCTGTCAAGGGATCATGGATTCCTTGTATAATACTTGCGGTAATCGCATTTGCTTTAATATTTGTTTTAGAGAAAAAGTTTAAAAAAGAATAAAAAATTTAAATTATATAGTAATTAAGTTAAAAATAATTAAATTAAATATAATATTTCCATATAATAAAATGTTAATTTTAGGTGAAACAATGGGCTTCTTAGATTTTTTAAAAAAGGATAAAAAGGACAAAGACAAAATTGATTTTGATTCCATAAAGGAAATTGGCCCAGAAGACATTAAATTAGCTAAAGAAAAACGTCTTAAAAATGATAAAAGGAAAAAGGATGAAATATTAAAGGACAATACTTTTGGAGAAATTGCAAAAAAACACAGCAATAGAAACAATAGAATTGCTGCGGTTATGGAAATCAAGTCACAAGACCTTTTGGAAGATTTGGCTATGGACAATAAGGACAGATATGTAAGAACCATTGCAAGCTCCAGAATAACAGATCCAAACATTTTGGAAGAACTGGCATATAATTCTAAATACAGTGATGTAAGGCAAATAGCCTTTGATAAGATGGGAAATGTTGATAATGTACGGGCAGAAATCGCTAAATTTGATAAAAAAGGTAAAAACAGACTTTCTGCAGTTCGTGAAATCGAGGATGAACTGATTTTAATGAATATCTGCATCAATGCAGAAGATCAAAAGGTAAGGCTGAATGCAATTGAAAAAATAGAAAATAATCAAATTTTAGCTGAAATACTAAAAAATTCATCTGATAAAAAGATAATTAACATAATAATCAACAAGGAAAATTTCCAAAATCAGGAAATCCTATCAAATATTGCATTGAGTAATGAATATGATAAGTTCATTAGAGTTGAAGCATTGAAGAAATTGGATATTGAAGATGAAAGCAATAAAGAGAAAATTAGGGAAATTGCTTTTAACGAAGAAAATGAGCATGTACGTTCAGAAGCTATAGAAAGATTAGAAAACAAGGAAGATTTAATTTATATAGCTTTAAATTCCAATGATTCATCTTCAAGAATCAAGGCAACAGAACAAATCGAAGATGAAGAGACCTTAAAGGAAATTGCATTGAATGACAATGATAAGTTTGTTAGGATTGAAGCATTAAAATCTATCAAAAATCAAAATATTCTTAAAGAAATATACCTCCATGAACAAGATAGTTTCGTTAGAAGTGAAGTAATTAAGAATATTAATTTAATGAGTAATTTAATTGAAATTAGTATAGATGATGATGATTTAATTGTAGCTAAAAATGCTTTAAATAAAGTAATTGGAGATAAGCAAAATTACATTGATGAGTATGGTTTGGAAGAATTTGAAGAAAATCTAAAAAATGTAGCAAACAGATCAAAACATGAGGAAATCTCCAGATTAGCTATAAAAATTATAGAAAATGAAGAGATTTTAGTTAAAATCAGCAAGGAATCAAATTATCAAAGCAGTCAATTGGATGCAATCTCTAAGATTAAATCCGGAAATATTCTATCAGAGATTGCTAAAACTAATTCTAATTCAAACATCAGATTAAAATCAATCAAAAAAATCAAGGATAAAAAGATCTTAGAAGACATTTCTTTAAATGGTCAATTCAATGATGTTCGTATTGAAGCTATTTCAAAGATAAAAAATCAGGACATCCTAATTGATTTATCTCAAAATGACAATGATGCTAAAATACGTGAAGCTTCCTGTGAAGCTTCCTGTAGAAAAATAACTAATTCCAGTATTTTAGAAAGTATTTCTAATAATGATTCAGATAAATATGTTAGAGAAATTGCTAAAAAAAGGTTAGAATTGCTAAAAAAATATATAAAAAAGTAAATAATCTAAAATCATTATTTACTTGCATTTTCTTCAACTAATTCTTTTGCATGGGCTGTTATATTTTCACTTAAGACTTCTTTTAAGAAATCCCCTGTATAAGTTCCAGATTCTGCAACCTCTTCAGGTGTTCCGGTAGCGATTACTTCTCCACCTCCGTCTCCACCTTCAGGACCTAAATCTATAATGTAATCTGCAGTTTTGATAACATCCAAGTTATGCTCAATAACAACTACAGAGTTACCTGCTTCAGTCAATCTGTCTAAAACATTCAATAATTTCTTAATGTCATCAAAATGAAGACCAGTAGTAGGTTCATCCAATATGTATAATGTTTGTCCAGTACTGGATTTAGATAACTCTTTTGCAAGTTTTACCCTTTGTGCTTCTCCTCCAGAGAGGGTTGTAGCAGGCTGTCCAAGCTTTATGTAACCTAAACCGACATCATATAATGTCTGAAGTTTTTTAGCAATCCTTGGAACATTCTCAAAGAATTCCAAAGCTTCCTCTACCGTCATTTCCAATACTTCATAGATATTCTTACCCTTGTAACGGATATCCAATGTCTCATCATTATATCTTTTACCCTTACATACTTCACAAGGTACATAAACATCAGATAGGAAGTGCATTTCAATTTGAATGATTCCATCACCATAACAAGACTCACATCTTCCACCTTTTACATTGAAACTGAATCTGCCAGGTTTATAACCTCTTGCCTTAGATTCAGGCGTATCTGCGAAAAGCTCTCTTATTGGAGTGAATACTCCCACATATGTAGCAGGGTTTGAACGTGGAGTTCTTCCAATAGGAGTTTGATCAATTCTAATGATCTTGTCAATATTCTCGACTCCTTCAATAGAATCATGCTTTCCAGGATGCATGTATTTCTTATTGATGATTGTGGATAATCCTTTATATAATACTTGATTGATTAAACTGCTTTTTCCAGAACCACTTACTCCAGTAACACAAGTGAACACACC
>CAJOMK010000197.1 GCA_905235495.1 uncultured Methanobrevibacter sp. | reverse complement strand
AATTACTGGAAGAAACAAATATTGAAGATGCAGATTATTTTATAGCAACAACCGGTAATGACGAAGCAAATTTACTTTCATGTATTCTTGTGAGAAAATACAATGTAGGAACAATTATTGCCCGTGTAAGTAATCCCGATCACGAAGAAGCATTTAAAGAAGTTGGAATTGACAGAGTTATCAGCCCTGAAATAAGTGCTGCAAGAGACTTGGCTCAGTTTGTTACAAATCCAAGAGTATCAAAATTAACAACCCTTGGTGAAGGTGATGCTGAAATTCTTGAAATGACAATAACAAATGATAAAATTGTTGGAAAACGTTTCAATGAGATTTCACCCACAAAGGATTACATTATTATTGCCACTTATCAGAACGGAGAACTAGTTATTCCACAGCCTGACTACACTATCACCCGTGGAGAAAAAGTTTCCATACTTGTTAAAAGAGGAACTCTTAAAAAAGTTTCCAAAAAATTAGAAAAGTGAATAGGACATTTTTATATGTTCCTTTCCATTTCCCTCAACAATTGGGCCATGTCCAGGATATATATTTTTAACATCAAGTTTGTGTAATTTTTCAAGACTATTTTTCATATCCAGATAATTTCCACCAATATCTACTCTACCGACACCGCCTCCGGCAAATATAGTGTCTCCAGAGATTAAATTTTCACCATCCCATAAACATATTCCTCCACTTGTATGGCCAGGAGTATGAATAACTTCAAAATCTGCTATTTTATCTCCATTTTCAAGCTCAATATCAACTCTGCAGTTACCTTCACTATCAAAAACAGACATGGAAGTACCTAAGGTATCCTTATTTTTAATGGAAAATGCATCCAGTTTATGAACAGCAATTTCAGCATCCGGAAAAAACTGATTTCCACCGATATGATCAAAATGACAGTGAGTATTTACAACCATTTCAATATTTTCAGGTTCAACACCGTATTCCCGAATTTTAGAGAATAAATAGTCATTATAATGACCAGTACCGGTATCAACCAGTATATTATCATCAATCAGATAACAGTTAGAATCTATATTATAACCTAAAATAAATGCAATTGAACTCATGAAAAATAATATAGGAAAAAATAGTAATTAAAGTTTTGCAAAAAAAATCAATCAGCTGGAGCACTTGCTGAACCTTCCTTGTAAGTATGAGTTACTTTTTCTTCGTGTATTTCACCGTTATCATCCATAATCAGAACAGTTCCCTCATCACCTAACTCATAATTATCAACATCAGTTTCACTACTTTTAAATACAGAGATATAAACAAAAAGGAGCATAGAGATAACTAAAATTATTATGACAAGCAAGGTAAATTTTAATTTAAACATAAATTATCACAAAAAATAGATTTGTATAAAAATGGGGTCATAGGGATTTGAACCCCAATCCGGGGATATCTCTTGCCTCAGTACTCCAATTGTTCATCACAACAAGTACTGTTCAGTTACGCGTATATTTCTTCATAAGACAACTGGAGTCCCCGATGCTGCCAGGTTACACCATAACCCCACATAACATACACTAATAAATTTCATTTTAATAATATATAAATTTTTGCAATTATTCAAATTTCATCTGTTTATCAATACCTGAGATTTCATCTATTTCTAAACCTTTTTCAAGAGCATAGTCTTTCTCAACACGATAATTTCCTGTTTTTGTTCTTGGAGTGTTTTGAGGTTCTAAAAATAGCCATTTAGTGTATTTAAACCTGACTCCTATATAAGGTATTGCACCAAATATTTTTGAAAACTCACAAAGAGATGAAATCTGCTCTTCCTCAATGTAAATCTTTTCTTTAGTAGTTGTTTTAACTTCAATAGCTAAATAAATAGTTCCATTTCCAGCTAAAACATCAGGCAAAGGTCTTTTCGTAGCTCCTCCAGATGCAGGAGCTCTCATAGCTGCAAAATTCCTTTCCCATAATTTATGTACTAAATCTCTTTCTTCAGCTGAACCTTTTTTTGCCATGTTAACACTCTAT
>CAJOMK010000196.1 GCA_905235495.1 uncultured Methanobrevibacter sp. | reverse complement strand
GATCCAACAAGGTTATATCTTTGTTGGATATGACGCCAGGTTCTTACAGTATCAGACATTAAATTCCTCCTAAATAAGCATGAATAATTTGATTAATATTAAATTTTTTTAAACTTGTTTTTTATATTTATAATTTTTTTAGTTAATAAAATTATCTCTTGACCAATCCTGGAAATCCTGAAAATTGGGAATATGACAATGAATTGGATAATGAAATCGTATCCCATAAATTCCAGGACTTGCAGTCAAGAAAAAGAAAATGGATAATGGTGAATTTTACAGTGAAAGTGAAAGCGATGAAATGATAATGTCAAATTCAATATCATACTATAAGTTGATTAAAGGTCAAAAACAATTATGATGCACTGATAGACAGGAATCTATTAAATGGCAGCTATCAAAGTTCAATAGCTATTTATCCATTAAAGAGCAAAATAGAGCCTCTCGTTATGGGAAATTTAGATGATAATGTCAATGACATTAACATTGCAGTTGTAAATAGAACAGTGAAATGTGACTATTATTCCAGTTTTTGTTTTGTATGATTTCAATGACTTTGAACTCAATGTGATAATCATGATGAAGAAGAGATTTGCAATCATGACACAAATCCCAATTTGACAAATCATAGCAATGATGAAAAATCTCTTTGGCTATGCAAGAACTTTAGGGTCTATAAGAAATCATTGGAGAACTATGATTATTATTTGATAAGTGACGAATCAATCAAAAGCAGCAATGCATATTGGATTTTGGAAAGCCTGAATAGAACAAATGATAATGAAGAGAGACTTGATAGGGAAATTATCGATTTGAATCCATTCTTTAATAATGATTTGGAAAATTCATCAGAGAATATCTATTTCATTCATTTCAATGTTCCTAAAAACAATATAAATGATTTTAAAACAGTTTTAGTGGCAATTCCAAAGAACATAACCAATGACCTAATGTCAAATAATCAATTGAAATATGATTACTTTAAGGTTCAGGATGTTAATTTTGTAATGAAAATGAGTTATAAGTAAAAAATAGCAGAAAAAATAGTAAAATAATAAAAAAAAATAAGCGATTAAGAGCATAAGACTCCCAACCAGTGAAAAAAGTTTTAATCAAATTTTTCCTAAAAGTTTGGAAAAAGTTTTGGTCAAGGTTTTTAGCCGAAGGCTAAAAAGCTTGGCTAAAGAACATTGTATAAATTCTCTTCCAATAAGTCTGTATCAATCTGAAGGTTTATGATATTTGTTCTTCCTTTAGCTCTTCCTTTAGATACAGTGTTTGTTGAAATGATACCTAACATCTCCAATTCATTGACAAAGTCAAAGATTCTTCTGTATGTTACAGCATCTCCTTGGGAAATCTCCTTATAGGACTCAAACAATTTACCGGAAGTGATTTCTTCACCATCTTGAGTAAGCTTTAGGATAGCTGCAAGCACCCTTTGCTGTTGGGTAGGCAATGTAATAATTATATCCTTTATCTTATTGTACTCGATTACATCCTTAGCTTCACGTATATATTCACGCAAGACCTTTTCTGATTCTCTGTCAATGGCTATGTCTCCTGCACTTTCCAATAGGTCAAGAGCGTATCTTGCATCCCCTTCCTCTTTTGCAGCCATAGCTGAACATAAAGGAATGACTCCTTCTTCAAGAGTGTCTTCATAAAATGCAAGTTTAGACCTTTCTTCCAAAATATCAGCCAATTGCTGTGCATCATAAGGTGGGAATACAATTTCCTTATCCATCAAACTGCTTGCAACCCTTGGCTTAATGTATTGCTTGAAGTTAAGATAATTACTGATTGATAATATCGCAATATTGTCAGTTCTTGTAAGTGTGTATAATAATCCATCCCCATCCTTTTCAAGAAGAATATCAATCTCGTCCAAAATGACAATAAGGGTCATGTTTCTGCCGTATACATTTCTTTTTAAGATATCTCTGAATGCATTTACGATTTCCCCTTTGGTCCATCCACGGCTTGGTACTTCTCTACCTAACTTTTGACATAAGTAGGTAAGAACCTGATATTCTGTATTGAAATCTGTACATCTTACATATTCCACCTTGATGGAAACAGGCTTGTCTTTTGCTGCATCAATCAATTGTTCCCTTGCAAATTTAGCAGCTGCTGTCTTGTTTTTCCATATATTGTAATGTTTGATGGAGTGGTTCCCTTTAGCGCTTCAACCCAATACCTTGCAATTGCAGTGATCTGTTCTTTTCTGTGAGGTAATTTATCAGGTAAGAAACGGTGATCCAAAGGTTTCTTGTCTTTGAATATATTGTCATCCAAAGGCAAGTACTTATCAAGTCCCTCAAAAATATTGTCGCTCATCTTTAATCATCCCATAAATGTAATAAAAGAATTATAATTAAATTAATTAATTAAAAACTAATAAATTAAAATTAATAGATTAGATTAATAGTTTAATAAATTAATATCTAATAAATTCAATAAATTTAGAATACTCATGTGTGTGTTCTAAAAATAAAATTATAAGTTAAATTTAATATTCTAATAAAAATGAATTTAATAAAACTAATGCAAAAAAAAAAAAGATTTTTCATTTTCAATAGTAAAATTTCAACTGTATTACTGTTGTTTATCAGATTATATATTTAAAGTTTTTTATCATTTCAAAATTAGTGAACATTCTTAAAAAATAAAACAATGAAAAAACTTTAATAATATGAGTTAAATTGTAAGTGTATTAAAGAGTTTTAATAAGCTGTAATTAGATTTTACAGTTGAAATATATGTATTTTTCAAAATGAAGTAAAATTTATAATTAAATCAAATCAATTTTAGATATTTAGTAATATGATTCATTATAATGAATAATTTATAGCTTGATTTTAAAATTACAGGATAATTATAATTAAATTAAAATTTAAAAGAATATATGGAATAAAATGCTTAATTTTTAGTGAAAAATAGACAGAGAGTATCATTTCAAGTGAAAGCAAATTTGGGAAAAAAACGAAAATGAAGGGATATGATTCAAGTGTAAATTTTTTCATTAAAAAAAAAAAAAAATCATTATTTGAAGTTTAAATCATGATTGAATAATTTTAATGAAGAATTTTTCATAAAAAGAGAGGGAGTTAAATTGCAAGTGAATACAAATGAAATAGACCTGTCGATTTCTTTCAAGACCATCAAAATCCTTTCACTAGAAACACACCTCTCACTCTCTAAAAAATCATAAAAATGATAATTATTATATCATATCATCACTAGACATACTATTAGCTTGCAGGGATCCATATGTTTTACCAAGAATCCAGATACATTGCAATTTGCCTTTGAAAACCTTTTTGATTGATTTAATCAGAACATGTTTTGAGAGTCCATCTTCAAATATGTCTTCTGTTATGATGAATCTCTTCAATTGATCATTTGGATGTTCCAATTCGAAATCAAGAAGCATTTCATTT
>CAJOMK010000195.1 GCA_905235495.1 uncultured Methanobrevibacter sp. | reverse complement strand
TCATACATCATCAATTTTTTTATTTTACATATCAATCACTCCCTTTTCATTTACTTTTAGGCTCTTCTCCACAACTTTTTTATCATTTTTTCCTATTTCCAGTCACTTTTTTCTTATTCTCCATAACTTTTTTTATGATTTTTTATCATTTTCCTGTAACTTTTTTACAATATATTAGAAATTTTTTTATCTTTTAGAGAGCAATTTTTTTAAAAATTTCATGAATTTATTAAAAACTTTTATATTATTAATACTAAATATTATATAATACCTAAAGGACAAAGGGGGTTTAATTGAAAAAATTTTTCAAGATTAAGGCAAGTTTTTAAAATTTACAATAAATGAGGCATAATATGAAATTTGATCCACATATTCATAGTGTTTATTCAGGAGATGCACGTTCAGAACCTATTGACATTCTGATAGAAGCTCAAAAGAAAGGTTTAGATGCTATAGCAATCAGTGATCATAATGAAATCAAAGGTTCAAGAATTGCAAGGTCTTATGGTGGAGACATCATTGTAGTTCCATCAATAGAAATTTCATCTGACAAAGGTCATATTTTAGGATTAGGTGTAGATGAAATCATACCTAAAGGTTTGTCTGCTGTAGAAACTGTAGATAGGATACATGATGCAGGTGGACTTGCAATTGTGCCACACCCATTCTCATTTTATAGACATGGACTTTTCAGCAATGTTGACAAGAATCTGGTTGTTGATGGTGTGGAAACAAAGAATGCCAGATATATTCTTGGATACTCCAACAAGCAGGCTGAAACTTTAGCTTATGAAAAAAGACTTGCAACTTTAGGTGCAAGTGATTCCCATTTCATCGAATCAATAGGAGATGCATACACTGAAGTCAACACCAAGGGAAACGATTCAGTAGATGGAATATTGAAGGCAATCAAACATAGGCGCTGCAAGGCAATGGGCCATAGAACAAGCAATTTCCTTATAGGAAAAGAGTTTTTTGTAAAAAAAGTCCTTAAAAGGTATCCTAAAAGGGATGAATAAAATTATTCTTATTTCTAAAAGATATCAATAGTAGAATTAAATTATTCTTCTTCCTTATAGGTATCCTATCGTTGAATTAAATTATTCTTATTCCTAAAAGATATCATAAGTAGAATTAAAAAAATATACAGATGATAATATGGCTACTGTAGACATGTTTCTTCCAGATATCATACAAACTACTTTTTTCTCTGGATACACAGTTTTCAATACAGTAGTCTACACTTTGATTTTAGTAATTTTTGTACTTGCAATAATCAAGATGTTCAAGAAATTGGATATTAATTCTATTTCAATTTTCTATGCGATAATCTCATTCATTTTTCTTGGATCCTCTACACGTGCATTGGTAGATAATGGATTTTATCCAAAGACTGTTTTTCTCATTACACCAGGACTTTATATCCTTGTGGGTTTGATTACAATAGCATCATTTTTGTTCAGCATATATCTATTCAATAAAATGGAAATTGATTATAGGTATACATTATTTTTCTTGGGAATCATTTTTTCAGTACCTAATATAATTTTATTTTCCAAGATAAATTTCACAGCAATAATTTATGCATTGATTACATGGATCGTTGCATCATTGATTTTTATGGTAATAGCATTTTTAGTTTCATATATTATGAACAAAAATAGTCACAATGCTATTGAAAAAATTCTTCACTACAAGATCAACTTTTCTATTGTACTTGCACATTTGTTCGATGCATCAACAACATATGTTGCTGTAGAATACTTCAATTACTATGAACAGCATGTTTTACCAAATGCTATAAATCAACTATTCGATACATATCTTACTCTATTTCCTATGAAAATTATAGTCATCGTTGCAGTATTATACATAATCGATCAATATTTCGAGGATCAAATAATAAAAAATCTATTAAAATTAACAGTATTTGTCTTAGGATTAGCACCTGGTTTAAGGAATATTTTGACTATGGCATTAGGTACTTGAGAATAGAATTTTTTTAATATAAACTTTTTTT
>CAJOMK010000194.1 GCA_905235495.1 uncultured Methanobrevibacter sp. | reverse complement strand
GGATTATCATTGTTGTTTTTATGTATATTAAACAAATAGTTTTTAAATTCTTTTCCTTTATCAGTTAATTTATTTATTTCGCTTTCAAACCCTATATCTTCACTAAGATATTTTTATTTGCCACATTATTTAAATTTAAGTTTCATTGTGTTTTTTGATTATTAAAAAAGAAGTATTACAATAATATGAAAAACTTAATAAATTAAATTGACTAATATAGTATTAAAAAACTTAATTTTTTTTAGTTTTCATATTTTAGATGTTTTATGTTAAATAAACTTTTTAAATTGGATGAAAGAAATACTAATGCCAAAACTGAGGTTGTTGCAGGTATAACAACCTTCATCGCTATGGCATATATTTTAGGGGCAACCCCATCTATGCTTGCTGACGTTGGAATGCCTGCAACCGGTGTGTTCTTTGCTACCGCAGTTGCATCAGCTATTGCATGTATTTTAATGGGGCTTGTTGCTAACTGGCCTGTTGGACTTGCTCCAGGTATGGGGTTAAACGCATTGTTAACCTATTCCATCATTTTAGGTATGTGATGCAGTTGGAATGCTGCTTTGGCAGCTGTTGTATTGTCAAGTATAATCTTTTTAATCATTATCATTTTTGGATTAATGGAATCTATTTTTAACATCATTCCTATTGACTTGAAACTGGGTATTGGCGCAGCTATTGGTTTCTTCTTGGCCTTCATTGGTTTGAAAGGTGCTGGAATTATCGTTTCTGACCCTTCCACTTTCGTAACTTTAGGTTCTATGACTTACGCTCCTGCACTTCTTGCATTAATCGGTATATTGATTACCTTGATTTTCTATATACAAAAAGTTCCAGGCGCTGTATTCTTTGGATTGATCATCACAACTATTTTAGGTTTAATCTTTACAGTATTTGGATACGGTACTGGAGATCCACTTATACCTAGCGTACCTGCTGAATTAGTTTCATTCAGCTTTGACACCAGTGGTTGGAGGATTCATGTCTGGATTTGGAGAGCTGTTCTTTAATATTTCAAACTTGATAATGATGCTCTTCTCACTTGTATTCGTTTGCTTCTTTGACACTACAGGTACCTTGCTCGGTATTGCAAAACAAGCAGGATACATTGATGAAGATGGTGAAATTGAAGGGGTTGAAAAAGCATTTTTAGTAGATGCATTAAGTGGAGTAATCGGTTCTATTTTCGGTACAAGTACCTTAACTGCATATGTAGAAAGTGCTGCTGGTGTAGGTTCTGGCGGTAGAACAGGACTTGCTGCAGTCGTAACTGGTATATTATTCTTATTATCCGTATTCTTTGCTCATACCATTCTTGCATTGTTCACACCAGCCGTAACCTCAGTTGCTATTGTTATGGTCGGTGTATTGATGATTATGCAATTGAAAGATGTGCAATTGGACAACATGGTTGTAGCTTCATCTGTATTCATGACCATTATCATGATGGTTTTAACCTATTCCATTTCCCTTGGTATTGCATGGGGATTCGTAACTTACACTGTTGCAACCATTGCTACCGGTAGATACAAGGAATTAAGTTGGGAATTTGGGTATTGGCTATTTTGTTCTTCTTATACTTGTTATTCGGACTCTAGCATAACTCAAAGTTTAAACAAATTCAAAGACTTTAGTTAAAATCAAATGTTATCACATCATTTGATAACTATTCTTTTTTTATTTATTTTCTTTTTTTTATTCCATTTTCATTGATTTCCATTAATTTATTTTATTTTCTTTTTTTCTAATATTCTTATCTTATAAAACCCCTCTATTTTTGATGATAATATCGCAATAAATAACAAAATTTATACATTCTTAAAACATAATATATTTATTGTAAATTGTTAACAATTTTATAATATAGTATAAAAATGATTGATTTTATATTTTTCATGAGAACTTTAATTAGGTGAAAACTTGTCTTGGCTAAAATAGTGATTTTAGTATTTTTACTCGCATCAATCAAATCAACTAAAGATTCTAAAAAATCAGTATCTATAGTTATTCCTGCATATAATGAGGAAGCTACTGTTGCTCAGGTCGTAAGCGTAGCACGCAAGCTTGATTATGTGGATGAGGTAATAGTAGTTGATGATGGGTCTACTGATAGGACTGTAGAAGAGGCAGAAGGAGCAGGAGCTACTGTAATCAGCCATATTACCAATGAAGGTAAGGGTTCAGCAATCAAGACAGGATTTAAAAATTCTCATGGAGACATTGTAGCATTTATTGATGCAGACATTTCAAATTTCACATCAAGCAAAATTGATAAGATCATCAGGCCGATTTTAGAGGATAAGACCGATATAACAAAAACCAAATTTGCAAGGGAAAGCGGTCGTGTAACAGAGCTTACAGCAAAGCCTCTCTTAAGTTTCTTCTTCCCGGAAATTAATTATGAACAGCCTTTAAGCGGTCAATTTGCAGGTAAACGTTCTGCATTGAATAAGATTAAATTCGAAAAGGATTATGGTGTGGATGTTGGTATCGTACTTGATGCTGATGTTCATGGTATCAGTATTTTGGAAGTTGATATTGGAGATATTTCACATGACATGTCTCCTCTTGCCGATTTAAACAAAATGGCGAATGAAGTGGTTAGAACCATCATCGATAGGGCAGTGGATTACGGCCGTGTTACAATGATGGACACATTAGGAAACTATATCAGAATGGCCATTATGGGATTGTCCCTTATCATCTTAGGTCTTTTCATGATATTCTTTGTACCTTTCATACCCTTGTTGATATCTGTCTTTGTAGCCTTTGTCGGTGTTGTGCTGACAATTCTCTACATAGTTAAAATCATTAGAAGGTCAATACCTATCATAAGGAAAAGCAATACACGGGCCTCTTTGCAGTCCTTTATAAAGATGCATTTCCCAGTGATTATTTCTGGATTGATTCTGATTTTAATGCTTTCAACATTTTTATCAGCAGCTACCTTTAACGATGGAAGAATTTCAGTTGAGCTCACTTCAAGAAACTTTGTTTATGCTCCATCTGATTTTAATCAGCAAACCATTTCAGTTAGAGGCCCATATACCATCGACAGTGCTATTGAAAATGAAACAGACATATTCAGGATTCCGCAGGATGCATTAAGCACATTGGAAATGTCTGAGAATGATACGATGATTGTAGATGGCAGGGAGTATTATGTAAATTCCACAAGAGA
>CAJOMK010000193.1 GCA_905235495.1 uncultured Methanobrevibacter sp. | reverse complement strand
TGGATACATTCGTAAATAAGTTTGGAGTTTTGCTATTGATTCCAATTCAAGCAATAATATTCGGTTGGATTTATGGTCTTGACAATATAATACCTGTTTTGAATGAACATTCAACCATTAAGGTAGGAACTATTTGGAAAGCGATTATCAAATACATTGCACCAGTATTCCTATTTGGAATTTGGCTTATTGGAATTTATGAACTCTTTACCAATGATACCAAATTTGAATTTATGATTGACACATTGATTATGGCATTTGTTTTGATATTTGCATTCTACTTCTCAAGAAGGGAATCAGCTGTAAAATAAGTTTTAAGCTGCTAATAGGAGGTAATTAATTATATTTTTTTATTTATATTTTTTAATTATTTTTTTTAATAATTCTTATTTTTTTATTTTTTACTAATAATTTTACCTATTTATAATCTTTTTTTTAATAATTTTTATTAATGAGAAATTATAAAAATAGAAATGTATAATAATTTAATTAATTAAATGGAAAATTTGAAAGTAGTTCTGTGATTAAATAAATATTTTGGGAGATAAAATGAGAAATATTATCGTTGTAGACTGCATATCTACTGGAAAAAATTTTGTTGAAGATATAATCAATAGGGGCATAATCCTATTTTATTAGATTTAAAAGTTGCCGATACTGAAAAAGGAAGGGACTTTACCGAATTTGTCATAGAAAATTATAAGAGTATTAATCATGATTATGAAATGATTTATGAAATGGATACCTATGAAGAGACTCTTGAAATGGTAAAAGAATATAATCCTCTTTTAATTGTTGCAGGATATGAAAGAGGAGTTCCTTTAGCAACTAAATTATCTGAAGACTTAGGTCTCTTAGGCAATTCTGTCGAAAACCTTGAAGCTATGACAGATAAGGCTAAAATGCAAGAAAGAATTGCTGAATATGGTCTTCGTTCACTAAAAGGAAAAGTCGTTAATGATGTGAAAGAGGCAATAGCATTTTATGATAATGAAGGATTGGAAGAAGTGGTCATAAAACCTAATTATGGTGCTGGTTCTACAAATGTCCGTTTTTGCAGTAATAGAGATGAGATGATTGGAGAGGTAACTAATATCTTTGATACTATCAATCGCACCAGTGAGTGGCAATAGCAGTAATTCCAAACCAGGGTAACTAATATCTTTGATACTATCAATCCTTATGAAAATATGGTTGATAAGCTATTGATTCAAGAGAAGGTTAATGGTGATGAATATGTTGTCAGTACTGTCTCTCATCAAGGTATTCCTCGTGTTACTTTGGTTTGGAAATATAATAAGGTCAAATCTTCTAATGGAGCTAGGGTTTATGATACCTGCGAAACTGTCAATGAATTAAGTCTTGGTGAAGCTGAAATTGTTGAGTATGCATATGATGTTGCTAAAGCTTTAGGAGTTGAGTATGGTTCTGCTTCTGGTAAATATTTAGTGGATGGAGATGGCCCTGTACTGATTGAGGTAAACTGCTGTCCTAGTGGTGGAAACATGCCTGCAGAATTCCTTGATAGAATATCAGGTCAGCATGAAACTGACAGTATCTTAGATTCCTATTTAAAACCTGAATGCTTCTATGAAGAATTGAAGAAAAAATATGGATTGTATGCCTATGGTACCTTAAAGTTCTTCATTGTTCCAAAGGACATTATAGCTCGTTCCTCTCCTGTGGCTCGTATAAGCACCCAATTAGAACTTATCATAGCACCTCATTATCTAATAGCAATATAGATGAGATTTTCTTCCCAAAAACAAAAGATGTGGAAACAAGTGGTGGAACAGTATTTTTGGTTCATGAGAAATTATCAGAACTTGAAAAGAATTTAAACTTCTTAAGAACCGTTGAAAGAAATGCATTTTCACTTTTTTAAGTGAAGATTCACTTGATTTCGAATTAAAAGATGATGATACTTATTTAAATGAAATTATGCCATTGGTTGAAAAGTCTGAAAAATATGGAACTGGTCTTTTCGTAACAGATCAATTTGTAGATGGAATCGATATTTTACAAGTAAATTCTGACCAAATTGAAGAGGTAAC
>CAJOMK010000192.1 GCA_905235495.1 uncultured Methanobrevibacter sp. | reverse complement strand
AAAGGTTGGGTATTACCAGAAGATGTTTGGGAATCAGACGTTGATGGATGGGAAAAGATTAAATGGTGTAGAGCTGAAGAAATATTTGATTCAGAAAACTTTAAAGTATTTGAATCAGGGTCTAATACTGATAAAGATAAAATTTCAGCAAATGATATTCAACAAGGCTCCATTGGTGATTGTTATTTCTTATCAGTTATTGGTTCTTTATGTAATATTTATCTAAAAAGTGGAGAAAAGTTAATCGAAGATTTATTCTTACATACCACAAAAACAAAAGAACATGTTTACGGTGTTTATATATTCATCAATGGAGTTTGGGAACTAGTTTTAGTAGATGATTATTTCCCTTATGTAGGCTCCAGTTTTAAGCAATTTGCTTTTGCATCTTCTCAAGGCAATGAACTCTGGGTTTCAATTTTGGAAAAAGCATGGGCTAAAATCAATGGTTGTTATGCTAAAATAGGATGCGGTGGTTCACCTAATGAAGTTTTCGATGTTTTAACTGAGGCTTATAGTGAACAAGTTTCAGTTAGTAAATCAAAGGCTAATGAAATTTGGAATAAAATGCTCGAAAGTCAAAAGAAAGGATTCGTAATGACTGCAGGGACTTCTGGTGATGTGTCTAATTTAGATATTGAAGAAGTTGGTTTATCTCCAGGGCATGCTTATACCGTATTAGGTGTTTATGAATTAGATGGTTCAAGAGGAAAAGAAAAGGTTGTTAGATTGAGAAATCCTTGGGGAAATGGAGAATGGAATGGCGACTGGAGCGATTCCAGCTCTAAATGGACAGCAGCTTTGAAAAATAAAATGGGCTTGGCTAAAAAAGATGATGGTGATTTCTATATGAGTTTCAATGACTTTATTACTTATTATGTCACTATGGGATTCGCCAAAATTCATCCAAATTATGAGACTGCTGTTCTCAAAATAAAAAAAGAAGATGCAATAAGATGCCAATTAATTAAGGTCACTGTGACTCAACCACAAGTACATACCTATCTTTCTCTATATCAGAAAAATCCAAGAATTATCACTAAACAAGGATATTATCAAAAAACCTCTTTATGCTTTATGATGTTATGTGATAGTAACTTTAATTACTTAGGCTCGATGTCCAATACTCATATGCATATTTGTGTAGAAAAAACTTTAAAAAAAGGAGATTATTATATTTTCTGTGACGTTAATTACCGATATGTTGGAGATAATCATGGATATAATATAACTTCCTATGGAGAAAGTGAACTAATTTTAGAAAATCTTACTAAAAGCAATAAAATAAATATTCCTCAGGCTTTTGAAAAGGCTTTAGTGAGTTATTGCAAAGTGAGTGGTATTAAACCTTCTAAAGATTCAAGAGGAATTGAAACTTATACTCAAAATTATGGAAGTGATTTACCTTTTATGGTATTAGCATTTAATAATACTTCATCAAATTATTTCCAGGTTAATGTCGAAACAAAAGCCAGAGGTACTAAATCTTTTTGTATCTATTGTGATTCTGATGCTTCTGAGGATGAACTTAAAGTTACTAAACAAATTCCTCCTAATACTGCAAGAGCCATTGTTATTATGAAACATACGAATTCAAGCCTTTTCAGTATTTCTTATAGTGTTCAAGCAAGCAGCGCTGCAGCAGCCAATAAAAATACTAGTAATAAAACAAGCAATACTAATCAAAATAATTATGAAGATGATGATGTTAGGAATGATCCTGTATTTAGAACGGAAGGTGAAGCTATTGATGAAGATGGATATATTATTCAATATTTCAAGGAAGAAAAAAGTGGATTTACTATTGGTATTGAAAACAAGGGAAGAACTAAAGAGAAGTTTAAACTTGTTTTGGAAGGATTAGAATTCACTGATTCAGTCGATAGAGGAAAAGGAACAAGCTCTCCTTTTGAATTAGGTCCTAATCAAAGAAAAAAATGGTATGTTTCTTTGAAAAAAAGATATACAGGGGATTTATCTTTCCAATTTGATTATGCGTAATTATTTAAATATTTGGTAATTAAATTTAATTTATTTTAAATGATTAATTAAAGGTATTGGATTTAAAATCATAAAATG
>CAJOMK010000191.1 GCA_905235495.1 uncultured Methanobrevibacter sp. | reverse complement strand
AATCCAGGAAGTTGCAGAGATCGTCAAGGGCAGGAAGATTAAAAACGAGCTCTGGGTATGTTCATCCATCAGCGTGAAGGCTGCCGCCGACAGGATGGGTTATACAAAGCAAATAGAGGATGCCGGCGGACACATAGTCCTTGACACATGCATGGTGGTTGCTCCTATCGAGCAGATGGGCTATGAGGTGATTGGAGTCAACTCTGGAAAGGCAGCTAATTACGTTCCTTCAATGTGCGGCTTGAAAGTCATTTTCGATGATATCGAGAATCTCCTTGATTTTGAATAAATCTTGAATCTGATGCCCAATGCATTAATTGAAATGCAGTATCCTGATTAAGTTTTGTGATTATAGATTTGCTGTAATTTTCATAGAAGATTATCCTTAATATGGATAATCTCCTTTTTCTTCATATTCTGTTTTCAGCCATGTTTTAAAAATTTGATCATATATTCTAAAACCATCTTTGTCTAATTCTATTAAAGTTTTGTTCTGCAGGGATTTCAGGGAAGTTCCTATTGCTCCGCTGGTTACTCCAAGCTTATTTGCTATTTCAATTCTTTTCAATGGTTTTTCAACAAGAGCAGTTATGATTCTCTTTTCTTGATTATTTAGTTTATACCATTCATTAGTTAAATGAATTAACAAGTAAGGAAGTGTTTTCTTAAATTCGCTAATTATTTTTTCTTCAGTCAGCTCTTCGTTAGGAGGCAACAATCTCGCAAAACTATTAACATAGTATGGAATTCCATTTGTGCATTTATAAAACCTTTCAAAACCTTCATCTGTGAATTTAAGATAATCCGCTTTTTCCATTAAATAATTTTTTGTTGTATCAAATGAAAATGTTTTGAGTTCATAATTTAATATTCTACCTCCAAAAGCACCATTTTGGCCTGCAATATCTGCTATCAGTTCATCTTTAATGCTCATGCTTCCAGAAAAGACATATCCAATGTGGTTTTGGGATTGTATGACACTTCTAATATACCACAAGAATCCATTAACATCTTCATCAAGCTGCTTTAAGATTTGAAATTCATCCAAGAATATTAATACTCCATCAATGTCATCTTTGCAATCATCATATATCTGCTGAGGCAAGTCCATTACAAAAGTAGCAAATTTTGCATAATCCTCTTGTGAGTTTAGAATAGGAATTGGGATCTTGTCAATTGATTCTACTTTGTCTAATTTGAAGTTGCGAGTTTTGAAATATTTTAAAATCTGTTTATCGATAGTTTTGATATTTGACTGTCTGCATGCTTTTATAATTGACTCGTAAAATAATTTCATAAAGCTAAAACGGCTTAGTTTTTCGTTTTTGAATTTATCCATTGCGGATAAATCCATGTAAACAACCAAATAATCATTTTGGAAATCATTCTTCAATTTTTTCATTAAGGCAGTTTTACCCACTCCTCTAATTCCTGTGAGCAATATTGTTGGTGTTGATCCCTTTTTGGTCATTTCCAGATTATCGCGGATAAATGAAATTTCATCAATTCTGTTATAAAATTGTGTGTCATTTAAATCATTATCATTTCCTAATGGCAAGCTGGTCATATTTACACCTTTGTTTATTATGTTTGGAAACATTTTTATATAAATGTAATGGAAATTCCATTATAATGGGGAAAACACACATTGCATTATGTGATGGATTTTGCATTATAATGGGGAAAACACACATTGCATTATGTTGCTTTAAAAGCGCTCATAACATGTTTGGTTTAATACTTAAGTAATTTCAAGGATTTTAATCGTTGAAAAATATTTTTTCCGCTGAATTAAAATAAATATTTTTGTATTCTTTTATCATCCCCTTATTTTTTTTCTTTTTTGTTTTTAAATCAAATTTAAACTTAATTTCTTTTAATCTTCAAAAATCTTTGTTTTAAATCGTTAAAACATTTATTTTAACAAAAATTCCTTATTTTAATAAACTTTATTATAGATAAAAAGCAAACCTAATATCATAATAATTAATAATCATTATGATGATTTTAACAAACCGATTGATATTAATGATAAAAACCTAGGAGTGCTATAATGAATGTTATTGTTGTAGGAGCAGGAAATGCAGGTCGTCCTGTTGCAAGATTATTAA
>CAJOMK010000190.1 GCA_905235495.1 uncultured Methanobrevibacter sp. | reverse complement strand
AGGAGCAAGCGTAACCCTCACTGCAATTGAAGCTCCACAAACTGAATGGGACTCCCCACTTGCAGCATTCACTCATGTTTTAGAACATGAACAAATGGTCACTGGCTTAATCAATGATTTGGTAGACTTAGCTATTGCAGAAAAAGACCATGCAACCAACAATTTCTTACAATGGTTTGTTGAAGAACAAGTTGAAGAAGAAGAAAATGCTATGGAAAATTTAGCTAAACTCAAATTAGCTGGCGACGACAACTCTTTATTATACAAACTCAATGAAGAATTTGCTGGTCGTGGTGGCGAAGAATAGATTTAATCTATTTTTTCTTTTTTTTATTTTTTTTTTAAATTTTTAATCTCTTTTTCATTATTCTAATTCACATATTTATTTTTAGAAAACTATTTTTATTAAAAATAAAATAATATAATAATTACATAAGGTAACTATATTAAGTAATTATGAATTTTAATCAAATTGATCTTAAGGAGACAAAATATGGTAAAGGTAAGTGTAATGGGTTCAACTGGTGTAATAGGTAAAAATGTCACTTTCAAATTGGCTAGAGCAGATACAATAAATGAAGTTGTATTGTTCTCAAGACCTGAAAGTTTAGATAAGGCAAAGGGTCAAAGTTATGATATGTATGATGCATTGGCAGCTGAAGATATTGATTGTCTGCTCACTCCATCTTGTCATTATGAAGATCTTGCAGAATCTGACATTGTACTCATTACTGCTGGTGTTCATAGAAAAGAAGGTATGAGCAGAAGAGATTTGGCATTTACAAATGCTAAAATAGTCTCTAACTATGCCAAGAAGGTAGCCGAATATGCTCCAGATGCAATAATTTTAGTTGCCACCAATCCAGTGGATGTAATGACCACTATTGCATTGGATGCTTCTGGATTTAGCAGAAGAAAGGTAATAGGTGTTGGAAACCACTTGGATTCATTAAGATTGAAGACTTATTTTGCAAAAAGATTGAATATTAATAGCAGTGAAATTCATACAAGGGTTATAGGTGAACATGGTGATAATATGGTTCCTCTTTTAAGTTCAACCACTATAGGAGGTATTCCTCTAAAGTACTTTATTAGGGAGGTTGAATTGGATATCAAAGAAATCATCAACACTCTTAGAAATGCAGGAAACACTATCATTTCCAAAAAGGGCGCTACTGAATATGGTCCTGCATATGCTATTTCCAACTTGATTACAACTGTTATTACCAACACTCATAAGATATTGACAGTTAGTTTATATCTTGATGGTGAAATTGCTGATGTAAAAGGTGTTTCTTTGGGAGTTCCAGCTGTACTGTACAAGAACGGAATCGCTATGATTGTGCCTATACATATGAATGATTATGAAACCAAGAAGTTCCAAAGTGCAGCAGAACAGATTAGAGAACTTACCGATGAAGTAAGAAAAAGTCTAAAAGAAGAAGATTAATTATTTTTATTCATTTTTTCATTTTTTCATTGTTTATTCATTTATTGGTAGTTATTTTTTATTATTTTATTAAAAAAAGAAATTCAATGATTTAATTTAAAAAGAAAAGATTTATTTCTTTATTTTTATTATTCTATTTTTGTTAAAATCTAAAAAAGTAAGATAAGATTAATTATTCATTAATCCATCTTTTTACAAGGTCTTTTGCATCATATACATTAGCACAAGGAATTGATAATCCATTTTTGATTTGAGCTCCTTCACATAATTTCTTCAAGTCTTTTTTGTGATGAACCTAAACTAGATCCTTCATGGGTTACAAAAGGCTTGACTGTTTTTCCTCTAAAATCGAGTTGTTCCAATTGGGTAAACATAGGCATCGGCAATGTTCCCCACCAGTTTGGAAAACCAATGTATACTGTGTCATAATCGCCAATATTATCTAATGTTTCTTTTATGTCAGGTCTTGCGTTAGCTTGCTGCTCCTTTTTAGCAATTTCTGTGCATTTCATATAATCATCAGGATATTCAACTGCAGGCTCTACTTGAATAAATCTGCATTATCCAATTCCTGAATATATTCTGCAATCACTTCAGTGTTTCCTTTTTCAATGTTTTTTAGTTCACCACCAAAGTAGTTTTCACCATTTTTTGAGAAATAAATTACAATACTTGACATAGAAATTTTTTTTTTTTTTTTTTTTTTTTTTTAATAATCAACATTTTAATAATAATTTAATTAATGCAATTGATAAATTTTCTGTTTTAATTTCTATTTTTTTCTTATTTTAAATTTTCCCAATAATCTATTTTAAACAAAACTTTTTTATATTAAGGCAAACCTATCTATATGTATATTGATAATTTTTAAAAAAATTATATTATCTAATCTAAAATTATCTTATAATTTTATTATAATTTATCTAATAATTAACAAAAATTATAAATCATATAGAAAATTGACGAGGAGATTGTTATGGCACAAGTTAACAACCAACCTATGTATATTTTACGTGATGATACTGAAAGATTTCAAGGAAATCAAGCTTTAAGAATGAATATTTTTGCAAGCCAACTATTAGCAAGCATTGTAAGGACCACTCTTGGTCCAAAAGGAATGGACAAAATGTTAGTGGATAAGAAGATGGGTGATGTGGTTGTAACCAATGACGGAGCAACTATCTTACAGGAAATGGATATTGCACACCCTGCTGCTAAAATGCTTGTGGAAATTGCAAGAAAACAAGAGAATGTAGTTGGAGACGGAACCACTACAGTTGTAATCATTGCTGGGGAATTGCTTAATAAAGCTATGGAATTATACGAAGATGGAATTGCAAT
>CAJOMK010000189.1 GCA_905235495.1 uncultured Methanobrevibacter sp. | reverse complement strand
ATCGAATAATGCATAAGCTGTTCTTTGGCCGTTAACTTCAATGACCATGGTTTTCAAACCGCTTTCTCCTATTCCTTGATGCTTGTCGAATCCTCCAAGATCTGTATGGTTGCAACCTACTTGAATTTCATATTCAAGGTCTTTTTTCTGAATCAATTTGATTGCATCAAGCAATTGGAATAATTCGGGATTACCTGGAAGCACTTCTCCTTTTTCAGGGTTGAATGAATTGTGGCAGTCAACCAAAATATTGCTTTTTGTTCCCAATACCCTTTGACTTTCAAACAATGTTGCAAGTCCTACACCATATTCGATATCATCACTTCCGGATGGTGCGAATGTAGACAAGAGGATTGATCCATTTTTAAAGAATTGGGCTCCTATATTTGCTTTTTTATATGAATATCTAATAAATTCACTTGCAAATGGGGAGTATTCCATTTTATCCAATGCTTTTCTTACAGCATCTTCAATTTTAACGATTTCCTTGCTTGAAACTGGGTTGAAATCGTGTGTAGATGGTCCATGAGCAACCATTGTAAATGAATCAAAACTATTTGCTAAAATTGTTGGCATATTTGAACCTCCAATATCTCCAAGAGGTCCTGGATGAACACATGGGCTTATAAACAGTGCCTTGATGTCCCCATCTAATTTTCTAAAGCTTGAAACTCCAACATAAGTGTCGATTGCCTCTCCAGCATTGTCAAACAATTCTTCTATGCTGTTTGAACCTTCATTCATATGGGAAATGAAGTAACTGAGGATATCCAATGCTCCAAATCCTAGATTCTTTTTCATTGGAGAATTTACAACGCTTATCAATGAGTAAATAGCTAGCAAAAAGATTAAACTGGCTATCACTACTTTGAAAATTGTTGTAAAAAGCCCAAGTTCAAACATTCCTTCAATATCATTTAAGAAACTGGTGATAATGAGCATTCCATTCATAAGCAATGGTTGGAAAATTGCAATAAGAAATGAATTGATTATCTTTATCCTGGTTGTACTCCAAATTACAAGAGCATTGAATGCAAATGCCAGCACTGATCCTAATAGGATGGAGTTGAAGAATAGATCCCAATGGAATAATGATCCAATTACAGTTCCAATAATGCTTACAAGTCCTGCAATAAGCATGGACAGTAATGCTAAAAACATGGAATGTTTTGTCTTGAGGTTGATTCCTTTAAGGCTGTCAACAAAAAATTGGTCTGTAGAACCTGTAATGTTTGCAGGCAATCCAAAGACAACAAATCCAAATGCTCCTCCATAAATGAAGTTTTCCAAACCGCTGTCAATGGTCATTGGTTCAACTAAAAATAATACTGACCCTATAATAAAACTCATTACAATTATCAATAGCAATGAAGTTAGGGCGTCCGGCAATGTTCTAATATATTTTGATAATCCTGCAACACTACTCATACTTGACATTTATAATCAGACCTTTGTTTTCCTTAAAAAATAAAGTATAAATTATTATATATTAAATATTAAAGATATAATATTAGCATTATAATAATTATATCATGTTTTTTATATAAATCTATAGTATTTGATTTTTTAAAGAAAATATATAAATTAAAGTTCAACAAATAATTATTATATTAAATAAATAAAAATTTTGTAAATAAAATTAGCTAAATAAAATTTTATAAATAAAATTAAGTATTGAAAAATTGGGTGGCTTCATGATAGAATTAACTACCCCTATTACTGATGAGGATATTAATAAACTAAAAACTGGAGATGTAATCACAATCTCTGGTCAAATATTGACTGCAAGAGATCAAGCACATAAGAGAATCTTGGAAGAAGGAGCTCCTTGTAACATTGAAGGAGCAGTTCTGTTCCATGCAGGACCTATCATTCAAGAAGTGGAAGATGAAAATGAAGATGGGGAAAGCAAATATGTAATGGTTGCAGTAGGTCCTACAACTTCCATGAGAATGAATCCATACGAATCAGATGTATTGGATATGGGTGCTAAGATCATCATAGGCAAAGGTGGAATGGATGATTCTGTCAGAGAATCTTTAATCAGAAACAATGCAGTTTAAACAGGGGGTTGTGCCGCATTGTATGTAGATAAGGTCAATGAGATTAAAGGGGTAAATTGGCTAGACCTTGGAATGCCTGAAGCTATTTGGGACTTGGACGTTTTATCCTTTGGTCCTTTGATTGTAGCTATGGATGCTCAAGGAAACAGCCTTTACGATTAATTAATAAATTTTTATAGGTAAAATGAAATTCAGGAATGGAATAATTATCATTTTATTATTGATGGCTTTAGTTTCAATTCCTATAAGTTTTGCAAGTGATTTGGATGCAGATATTGATTCAAATCAATTGTATGATGATATGGTAATTGATCAAGAATTGGGTGAAGATATTATTTCTGATTCTGATTCAAATGGTTATGGTGAGGAATCTGCAGTTTTTAATGAGAATATTCATGTATCTGATGATGAATATGATGATAGTAGTCAGTATGAGGTCTTATCAGATGGCGAGAAAAATCTTTTATCAGATTCATCCAGTCCTGATGGAAATGTTTTACCTGATTTAAACACTGATTTTGCTAATCCTGAAATAAATTGCAATGACAGCAATACAATATATGTA
>CAJOMK010000188.1 GCA_905235495.1 uncultured Methanobrevibacter sp. | reverse complement strand
TACAAGCATCCTGTGAATTGATGCATTTTGAACTCCTGTATCCGGGTCTTTTGCAAATACTACTCCTGCAGTAATGTATGCTCCAGCATCACGCTTGTAGTGGGTGAGGATAGGTATTTTTTCTAAATCCGCTCTTTTTGCATTGTATTCCTCTTTAGGGTCTATGAAATTTGTTACTGGAATTGGATTGTTCATTCCATCGATGATTTTCTGGGTTATTTCACTGACCTCGCATCCAAGGGAGTCGGCTATTTTCTCACGTGTGTTGCATATTCCGGATACTACAGGCATGTCGAAGCCTTTGATATTGTTCAATATCACAGTATCCTTTGGATATTCCTTTAATATCTGAGTTGCCTCGTAAACAGGGTCAACTTCCTGATCAATTTGAATAATCTTCATATCTGCCATAATAATCACTTTCTGGTTTTAGTTAAATAATAATCTTAATTTAGGGTAGTTCTTTTAGAATTTCAATAATTTACTCTGATTTTTTTAGAATTTCAATAATTTATAATGATTTTTTGCATATTTTATCATGTTTTGTGATAGTTTTTTGTATGTTTTATCACGATTTATGATAGTTTTTTAGGATTTGTCATGATGGTTTTTTAGAATTTTCATGAATTTATAATGTTTTTTTAAAATCTATCATGTCTAATGATAATTTATCATGAGTTTCAGTGATTTATAATAGTTTTTATCATGTTTTATGATAGTTTCCATTGAATCTATCATGAGTTTTAGGGATTTATCATAGATTTTATCATGATTTGTGATAATTTTTCTAAAATCTATCATGTTTTCAATGGTTTTCACACTATTTATCATGATTTATAACGGTTTTTATAAATCACCTGACTTGCTTCTAATCCATTTCAATCGCTCTTCAACCTTCTTATCAGTCAGAGCAAGTATTTCTCCAGCCACTATGGCTGCATTCTTTCCATTGTCTATGCCGACGGTTCCAATCGGCATTCCTGGAGGCATGTTCACCATTGAATACAATGCGTCTTGGCCTGAAAGCTTCTTCTCGCATGGAACTCCGATTACAGGCTTTTCACTTAATGCAACTATGGATCCTGCTACAACGCTTGAAAGTCCGCTGATTGCTATGAATACCTTTGCGTTTGCTCTTTTTGCCATGTACTCTTCAAATGCTTCGACATCCCTTACAGGTGAGATGTAGTCGAGCTTGTAGCTGATATTCATCCTCTCTAATAAAACCGCAGTCTTTTGTGCAATAGCACTGTCTGAATGGCTTCCAGCCAGAATCATGACATCAGGAGTGTTGTCAAGGGTCTCGTTGTACTCGGTTTTTTCATAAGTCACATCAGACAAGTAGTCTTTATTGAGATATTCCCCTTCAATATCTGCTAAGAGCTCTTTTTCTCCATTTTCAACCTTCTCTTGATATTCTTCTCTCAGCTTGGAAATGTTTGCCTTCACGTCTTCATCATGGGAGGCTATCATCTGTGCGGCAAGGATGGCCGCATTGTCTCCCCTGTTTATTCCAACTGTTGGAACAGCTATTGGATAAGGCATTTGAACACAGGCGTACAATGCATCCAGTCCTTCAATCGCTCCATCCACAGGAACTCCGATTACAGGACGGTGTGTATATGCGGCTATTGCTCCAGGCAGGTGTGCTGCAAGCCCTGCAATAGCTATGAACACTTCAACCCCGTCTTGTGTTCCATCAATGACGAGTCCTTTGACCTTGTCATGAGTCCTGTGAGCTGAAGCCACTTTCAGGCTGTATGGAATCTGAAGCTTTTCCAGAATCTTGGTTGCCTTTTCAGCAATTTTTCGATCGGAAGCGCTTCCTAAAATAATCATTACTTTCGGAACCATTTTATCTCCTTTAATAGTTTTTTAAAAATGATAATTTAACATTATGTTTTAATATTTATATAAACTATTATAATAAGTTATTTAAAAATAGCTGGTTTTCAAAAGCATATTGTGATAATCTAAAACCATTGGATTCATATGATTTAATGATTTTTTTGCATAAGATTGTTTGATTTAAAAATCTAATCTAAAATTGATAATTTTTCTTTAAAATGCATATTGATGATAAAAAGAGTTAAAATAATTAAAAAAATAAAAATTGAAGCAATAGCATGGCTATTGCTTATGAATAAAAACTAGTAGACTTTCAACTTTCCATTATAGGTTTTCTTGTA
>CAJOMK010000187.1 GCA_905235495.1 uncultured Methanobrevibacter sp. | reverse complement strand
CCTTACGAAATTAGAGTCAAGATTCTCTTCAATCTGATAGAGAGGCTTTTTAACCAAATAATTCTTATTTTCTGTATAAACTTTGGTCTGCTTATCCTCAACCCTAATCATAAAGATGTCTTCAAAGTCAAGAAGAACAATATCCTGTCCCTTTTTAACAGCTAATATTGAATTGTCATTGCTTCCTTCTTCTTCATCTCCAGCTTCATTTTCCAAAAGAACCATTGCCTTTTGAATATTATCAGTCAATGCATCTGTATAAATCTCTGCATAAGGCTCTTCTAGGTCTTTTGAAACAAATAAATTCACTTTCATAAAATTACCAAACAATTTTTCATTAAATAAATAATAACCAATTTAAAATATTGTTTTTTAATAAAATAAAGATTTTTAAAAAATGCTTATTTTCTCATCTTGTCCATTTCCTTTTCAATCATTTGATTTCTGTATTTTTCATCAAATTTTTCAAAGAAAACAAAGGTTTTAAGATAATAGGATACTAAACCGATTCCCCAGAAAAGGGTTACCCAATAAAACCACCATTCACCACGAGAAAACAATACATTTATAACAATGCGGACTATGTTTACAGCAACGAAACTGTATAAATGGCGATAAACCCCCATTTTTTCATCCACTCTTTTTTCTGCTCTACTATATAATTCACTTTCAGACATTAAATCACACTTAATTATAATTTGTTTTTTTATTTTCTAAATGATTAATGAAATTCCATTTGACTTTAGATACTATTAGTTAGTTGATTATTATATAAATGGATACTTACCCTATTAATAAGATGCAGAAATATCATGCTAAAATTCAAAAATGGGATACTGAAAATATATTAAAAAAAAATAGATTTTAAAAATTATTAAAATAGATATAAAAATTGTTTTTAAAAAATTTAATATATTATTAAAACATACTAATATTACTATAAAATTTAATTATTTTTTTCTTATTTTTTTAAAAAATTTTTAAGCTAATAATTGAGCAATCACATCTAATCGACTTGAATGGAGGTGTTAGGATAGAAACAAATAATATAAGATATTTTTACAGAAATATTGTAAAGTCCGGTAAGAAATATCGTATAAAATATAATAACAAGGATTACGGCGAATTCAGTAAACTATCCGACGCACTCTATGAAAGGGATTGCTTGTTTTATTGCAAGTTTGATTATGATCTGCTTGTGGAATGTGATTTGCCTAACAGATATGAAAATATGGAACTTCCTCCATTTCCAGAAAGCCGTCCAAGGGGGCGTATTGAAGGAAATCTGAAATTCAAAAAAAATCTGGAAGGAGAAATCGTATTCAACCATAAGGAACGTAAGTTCTGTGTAATAAGAGGTGAAGAAAATTACGGCCAATATGACAGTATGGTTGAAGCTTATTTTGTAAAAAAGACACTTATGGAACATGATTGGGATAGAGCTTGCCTAATTCAAAATAGGAAAATCAGAGAAGACATTTTCCTTAATCAGAAAGTCAAGCCCACTAAGCCACAACTTCCTAAATACTGTCCACAATGTGGGAATAGGGTTAAGGAAGAGGATACAATATGCAAAATCTGCGGTATAAAACTACATGGAAAATAAGAATTATTTATAAAATAATTTTAAAAAAAAGTTTAAAATAAAAATTAAAAAAGAAATAATTGGAAACTCCCAAACTAGTAAAAAGATTTTGGTCAAGGTTTTATAACCGAAGGCTATAAAAGCTTGTCTTTAATTGCATTATAACCATTTTCAATAGCTTTTAAATTCATTTCATGGAATTTAGGAGCTAAATTGTTTTTCATTGCAGTTTCAACGGTTTCCTTTGAAAGTGGGAAATCATCATTTGCAACACATGCACCTAAAAGCACCATATTCAAGGATAAGATACTCCCAGCATCTATTGCAAGCCCATTTCCTTCAATTGGATAAACTGAATCAAAATTGTCATTAAGATTCTTTACAATGTCATCAATTTCAGGATAGGTTTCTCCAGTTTGAGTCAATGTTGAAGGTACAATTGGGAAAGTGTTGAAAATCAATGTAGTGTCCTTGTTTGCCTTATTCAATCCTCTTAAGACTTCGATAGGTTCAAATGCAAGAATCAAGTCTGCTTTGGATTCCTCAACAGATTTGAAATTTCCTATCTTAAGTTCAGTTGATACTGATCCTCCCCTTTGACTCATACCATGAATCTCACTCATTACAACATCATAACCTTCAAGCATTGCAGCTTCACCAATGATTACAGATGTTTTAATAATTCCTTGACCACCTACACCGGAAATGTAAATACTGTAATTATTATTATCATTATTAACCATCTTAATCACCTTTCTTTACTCCAATAGCTTTGTTAGGACAGACTTGTATACAGACAGTACATGACTTACAAAGTGCTTCATCAACAACCACCTTATCGTTTAGATAGGAAATTGCAGGACATGCAAGAGTCTTTACACAGGTAAGGCATTTTACACAATTGCCCTTAATCACCATAGGTACCTTTTTCTTTTGTCCCTTGATTAATGTACATGGGTATCTTGCAATAACAACTGCAACACCATCGTATTCAAGTGCTTCCTTATAAATGTCAACAGTCTTTTTGATGTTGTGAGGATTTACAATCTTCATAAACTTGACACCAATAGCTTCCACAATATCTTCAATGGAAACAGCAGGAGCTTCATCTCCCATTCCATCAACTGGAATACCTGGGTTTGGCTGACCTCCAGTCATTGCAGTGATTCTATTATCTAAAATGGTAAGCACGAACTTGTTCTTATTGTGAACAGCATTTACAAGTGGAGAGAGTCCACTGTGGAAAAATGTTGAATCTCCAATGAAACTCATTACATGCTGATTGGTTGCAATTGAGAATCCGCAACCATCACCTACAGATGATCCCATTGCAAGCAAATAGTCCGCAGTTTCATAAGGAGGAGAAATTCCTAAAGTGTAGCATCCAATGTCAGATGCAAATATCATATCTTCCTTAGCATATCCCATTTCCTGATATGCCTTTACAGCTGCATAATAAGCAGATCTATGGGAACAACCTGCACATAATGTTGGGGCTCTTGTTGGAATGCTTTCTATAAGTTGGTTCAATCCCTCTGTAAATTCCATCTTGTCTACGATTTCTATTAAATCTCCTTTGAAATCATCACCATTTTCTGATTTATATTCTTCTAAGCTCTTCATCATCAATTAAATCAGAAACAACCTTATTGATGGATTCCTTTACAATGTCTGGATTGTATTCATGAACCATTGGGAAAGTTCCATCAAACTTACCGTAAACAGGACAATCCACATTATTCTCACCAAGAACAGCAAGAACATCCCTTTCAAGTACAGGATCAACTTCCTCTACAATGAATACTCCTTCAAGGTTTTTACAGAAGTCATAAATCAAATCCTTTGGAGTAGGGTAGGATAATGCTATCTTTAAAATATCAATACCTAAGTTTTCTTGAGAAACAACATCATAAGCGTAATTGAATGCACCGCCAGAGGAAATCACACCATATTTTCCTTGAAGTGTTCCATCTTCAAATGAATAGACCTCATTTACTGGACTTTCGTTAGCAATCTCTTCCATTCTTTCCATTTTTTCCGCTAATCTTGAATGCATTGAG
>CAJOMK010000186.1 GCA_905235495.1 uncultured Methanobrevibacter sp. | reverse complement strand
AAATCCTTATATATAGTTTGTTTGTCCTTATATTTAAATTTTAAGACAAATAAAAAGAGAAAAAAATAAAAAATAGTAAAAATTGTGGGTCGTCCTCTTTATTTAAAAAAAAGAAATGAATGATAGAAATAAAATTATTTTCTATCAATTAATAGTTCACCAGCAACTCCTATGTTTTCAGGAGGTAAAGCTTCTACCAAAACAGTAATTGCATCTATTGGTAAACCATATGCTTCAGCTACAGTTTCACTAACTTTTTTTACCATTTCTCTTCTATTTTCTACACTAATATTTGGATTTCCCGCAATTGTTACTACAGGCATTTTATCACCTCTTAATTGTATTTTTTAATTTATCCTTTTTCTTATAAATGATTTTTCTTAATTAGATTAATTTAAAATCAATAAAAATTTATTTTTTTTTAGATAATAATTGATTCAATTTCCATAAAAATATTTATATATAAAAATTACATAATAAAATTTAATTAAAAACTATTATTTGTGATAAAATGAATAAGAAACGGTTTTTCAGAATTCTAATTACAATTTTTCTCATTCTTTTGGCGATATCCATTTGTGGAAAGATTCTATTTTCAATGGATGATGGCTCAAGTTATGATTTAGGGCATGATAACATATCAATTTCCGTAACTGGGGATGTGATGTTTGGCCGTAAGATGCCTGCTGTATTGGATTCAGGAGCAAGCCCTTTCAGATTTGTTGAGAATGTAACTAAAAATGCAGATATACTGCTTGTAAACTTTGAAAATCCTGTTACAACCTCTTCATATGCGGTAAAAGGGGATGTTCCATTGAAGGCAAATCCTAAATACACTTACCTTTTGGCAAATGCAAATGATGTTGTTGTAGCATCACAAGCGAATAACCATGCTTTGGATTATGGTGAAACCGGTTTGAATGAAAGTATAAAGAACTTGAAGGATGCCGGAATCTATGTGATGGGAGCAGGAAATAATGCTGCTGAAGCAACAAAGCCTGTCACTATTGAATCAGGTGATAGAAAGGTTACAATATTGAATTATATGGATGCAGACAACTTCCAAGAATATAGGGGAGTGATGGACCCTGCAACAAGCAATTCATCAGGATATTCTGCATATGACACTGAACTTGCCCAAAAACAAGTGCAGGAAGCTCGTGAAAATGGTTCAAGCATTATTATTGCTTATTTGCATTACGGAAACGAATATAACAGAAGTCCAAATCAAAATCAGGTCAAGATATCCCATGAATTGATTAATGATGGTGCAGATATTGTCATAGGTTCCCATACTCATGTAACTCAAGGTGTAGAGATGTACAAAGGAAAACCTATCTTCTATAATTTAGGTAATTTCATATTCGACCAATCAAATCCAGCTACTCACAGGTCTTATTTCTTGAACCTTGATTTGGTGGAGGATAATTGTACAGTAACACTCTATCCGACTTACTTGTCCAACTATTTGCCACAATTTATGGATTCCCAATCCGCTAAGGCTTTGATAAATGAGCTTTATCCTCAATGTGATGAATTGAAAGTAAATGATGAAGGACAAGGTGTATTGACATTTAAGTTAGGTAATATAACCAATGAAACTAGTTAAACATTATATGGATTTAAAAATGATTATGTGATATTATGCTTGGTGAAACTGAATTGAAAAAGATTTTTCCAAATTTTGAAGACTTGGTGCAGCCTTCAGGTATTGATTTAGAGCTTGATGAGATATTTGTGCAGAAGTCCGGAGGATCATTGATTGACAATGAAAAGAATCTTCCTGAAATTGAAGCTTTGGAAGGTCATATCTATAATTTAAAGCCTCATACAGCATATTTGGCTTCCATAAAACGTAAGGTCAAGATTCCTAAGGGATATACAATGCTGTATTTGCCAAGGTCCACATTACTTAGGTCTTTCATTTCCGTTCAAACTGCAGTGGGAGACCCTGGATTTTATGGAACATTGATGTTTATGATCTATAATCATGGTGAATTTGATTATAAGATCAAGTCTGGTGATAGGATAGCTCAAGCTGTAGTATTCCCAGTTGAAGGTTCAGGAGAATATAATGGCTCTTATCAAGAGGAAGAGGAATAATTTAATTTTTTCTTTTTCTTTTTTTATTTTAAACTATTTTTTTTTAATATTTCTAATTTTTTTATCTATTTTTCTATTAATTCATAAAAGTTATTAATTAATTTTATATATTTATAAAAATAAATTCAATATTGATTTATTAGATAAATGATTATTT
>CAJOMK010000185.1 GCA_905235495.1 uncultured Methanobrevibacter sp. | reverse complement strand
AACTTTTGAATCATTTAAAACATCATTCATTGATTTCATATCTCTCATTGAACCGCCTAAAATAACTGGAACATCAATCTCATCAATCAATTTATCCACATATACAAGGAATGGATTTCTATCATTGCCATCATAAAGATAGGATATTGTCCTTGCAGTCAATTGGATGCTGTCAGCATCTGCCTTTTCAAGTTCCTTTGCAACCTTTATGCTTTCTTCAGGAGTCATTCCATTTTTTCTGACATCCCAAGGATTTATTCTGCAGCTTACATGGAAATCTATAGTCTTTTTAAGAACCTTAATTATCTCTGAACAGATTCTCACACGATTTTCTGTATTTCCCCCATATTGATCCTTTCTTTGATTGAAATAAGGATTGATGAATTTGGCAAGATAAAAATTATTTCCAACGTCTATTTGCATTCCATCAAAGCCTGCAAAGGAGAATTTCTTGGCTGCCATAATAACATCTGCCTGAAGATGCCTTATGCTATCCAAGCTAATGTCATTTGCTTCCACCTTTTGACTCAAACCATCATTATAATAAAAGAATGCAAGTTGTCCGAAAATCGGCACGTCATGATTATGACAGATGTCTGTAATCTCCTTATAGTCCTTTACAAAACCTCTATAGTTTACATTATTGCAGTATTCTGCAAATCTGTCTCTTGAATCAAATACAAACATTTTCAGAATTAATCAACCTACACCGCTTTTAGCCATCTTTTCATATCTGTCAAAGACTTCACTCTTTAAAAAACCGCCATCGTCAGTTTGTCTTTCCCAAGTTCCTGTTCTTATGATACGGCTTTTTAGCTTTAAATCTCCTAAACTACATTCATCAAATATATCTTTTATAGTTATCACGACAATACTATTTAAAAAAATTATAAAAATGAAAAAATTAAATAAAAAAATAGAAAAAAGAAGAAAAATACTAGTAATTGTATTTATCCTCTATAATTTGACCCTCTTTGATTTTTATGGTTCTCTCTGCTAAAGCAGCAACACCATTGTCATGTGTAACTATAATCAAAGTCACATTATAACGCTCGTGCATTTCCATAAGAAGATTCAAAATCAATTCCCCTGTCTTGGAATCAAGAGAACCTGTTGGTTCGTCCGCTAAGATAATGGAAGGATTATTTACCAACGCCCTTGCAATAGCTACCCTCTGACGTTGCCCACCAGATAACTTATTAGGTCTTTGATTTCTCTTGTCCTCCAATCCTACAGCACGGATAATTTCACTTATCCTTTCCTTCATCTCCTTGTTGGACATGCCAGTAGGGAGCAGTGGAATCTGAACATTGTCAAAAACGGATAAGTTAGGAATCAGGTTATGCAATTGGAAAACAAATCCTATTTTTTCTTGCCTGAATTCACTTAAATCCTTCTCTTTTACAAGGTCAATTCCACCAATAAAAATCTTTCCTCTTGTAGGCTTATCCAAAGCACCAAGCATATTCAAAAGGGTGGATTTTCCAGACCCTGAAGGGCCGATAATGGATACGAATTCACCTTCAAAGATATCCAAGTTTATGCCATTCAATGCTTTGACCATACCCTTGTCATATTCCTTCACAACATTAAAGAGGCTGATTAATGGCTCTTCATAATAGTATTCCTCACCATCTTCACCAATGAAGGTTTCATTATAGATATATTCATCATCAGGATAAGCACCCTCATTCACTATCTGATTATCATCCATAATATCACCTATTCATACCTCAATGCTTCAGTTGGAGCAAACCTGGATGCCTTATATGCAGGATAGATTCCCCCAACGATTATTGTAATTCCAAATGCGAGAATGAATGTCTTAGGAGAGTAACCTAATGCAAAATCTGTTACATTAAATAATCTAAGACCTACTTCAGGTATCAATATTCCGAATATTGAACCAACTATACCTGATAGCATTGTCAATACCAATGTTTCCCCTAGAATCATTGTTAAGATCTTTCTGGATTTCCATCCAACTGACTTTAAAACTCCGATTTCCTTAGTTCTTTCATAGACTGCCATAACCATGGCATTTATGATACCGATTCCTCCTACAATAATTGCAAGAGCTGAAACTGCAAGGGTAGCAGTGTCCAATATTCCTAAAACATTATCAGCTATTGAAGAAATCTCTTCACTGGTCAATGTTGTAAAGTTTTCATAATCATCTTCAATCTTATCACTGATTGCTGAATCATTTACATCTTCACCTGTTTTGACAAGAATACATGAAACCTTATCATTATCAGTTACATCCTGTAAGGTATCCAATGGAACATAAATTCCACTATCGACAAATGGACTACCTGTCTCAAAGATTCCTGTAACATTAAATTCCTTGCCTTGTACGCTAAGGTCATCTCCAATACTTACATTATTTACTTCAGCATATTCCGCCCCGATAATAGCATCTCTAGATCCATTTTCATAAATTTTTCCATCAACATTGTCTATACCCATCATATAAAGTTTTTCAGATGCCAAACCTACAACAGTAGTTGCAAAACCGCTGGAATCAGAATCCCTAGATTTCAGCCGGTCCATATTCATTTCAGTAACAGTTAGCGAACCTGCAGCATCTATGACTCCAGTCCTATTTTTCATCTCTTCAACTATCGAGCTATCTATTAATCCAGCGTTTGTGCCGACCGAACTTGAATTACTGACTGTTATCTCAGCACCAACATCATTCAGCGAAGATGAAACTAAATCCTCCATTCCAGTAGTAATAAGACCTAATGCCACAATTGTTGTGATTCCTATAGCGATTCCAATAATGGACAATGCACTACGGGTCTTATTCCTAAATGGATTTTTAAAAATTAATGTTATAAATCGTATAATAACAACCCCTTTTTATCTACTTATTATTTAACTCCTTTTAGATATTAAACTTATCTAAAATTTTATAAAAAATTAATCTTATTAAATTTAAAACTATGAAAACAGTTTTTAAATGATATAAGTTTATTAAATAAGGGATAAAAAAAAGAAAAATCAAAACAAAGAAGAATAATGAAAAGGAAAAAAAGAAAAAAATACTAATCTGCTACTTTTTCCTGATTACTTTTACCAAATAATGCCATACTTATCTCCTTAAAAAGTAGTTCCTTGTTAATTATGTTTATTAAAGTTCGTTTAAAAAATTACACGAAATAATAAAAATTTTAGGTTTTGTTTATTTTTTATGCTTTGTTTTAAAAAAAAACTTATTTAACATAAAAAATAAAAAAAGTGTGGATTAATTAATCCACAACAGAAACAACCCCATATGCTGCGGCAGTACTTTCTTCTTTAGCTACTTTACCATCTTTAATAATTTGAACAGTTAATTCTCCATGGTCTCCCCCTTGTTTTTGGATAGTTGCACTAACCATATCCCAAGAATCACCATCTAAGTCTATAGTTTGACTACCTGAACCATCAATAGATTTTGAACTACCGCCTACAAGAACTGAACCAGACCAGGATCCATCAGTAGTTATTTTTAGTTGTAATGCCGGAGCATCTTCAACAGTGTCTGATGAAGAAGTATCAGAACTTGTATTTTTATCAGTTGATCCAAAACCTCCAACAACCGCAAAGATTATTAACAAAACACAACAGACTCCAACAACAGATAAAATTTTTTTTACCTGTGCTCCATTCTTTAAATGTGTCTAAAAAACTCATTTTATTAAACCTCACAAATTTGAATATATAAAAAATTTTATTGCCTTGACAATAATACCTAAACCTAAACCCCCTAACAAACCTGTAATTAACCTTAAATTATTATTACTTTCTCTTAACTCTAAAAGTTGTGTAGTTCCATCTATAGCTGAAGGGACTAATAAAATAACTGCAAAAGTTAACAAGTAAATATCATAGTTAATAAAATAAAAGTAAGCATATATGAAATAGGAAATTAAACTAATATAAAATCCAGTACATCGAGCACATACTGGAAATTGATGTCCTTTAAAAAAAAAGCTTCTTTCAGGTTTTCTATGACAAATAAGTTTAGTGTAATCCATTATTATCAAAAATAGATTTGTCAATATATATAGTTTGTGATT
>CAJOMK010000184.1 GCA_905235495.1 uncultured Methanobrevibacter sp. | reverse complement strand
AAAGAAGATATGGAAAAGGCTTCAAACTGCTTATACTTATCCAATCAATTATGTAAGGCAATGGCAGTACTCTTAAAACCTTATATTCCAAATAATGCAGATGCAATCTGTGAAATAATCAACATTCCAGCTGAAAACACTTGGGATGACGCTAAGGTCTTTTTAGAAACTGGTCATGAAATCAACAAGGCTAAACCATTATTCAAAAAGATTGAAGATAAAGTGATTGAAGAGCAAAAAGAAAAATTATACAAGAATTTAGAAAATCAAGAAAAGGAATCTAAAGATGATAAAAAGGGCTCTGACGACAAGAAAGAGTCTAAAGATGATGAAGGTGAAAAAATGGATTTAATCAGTATTGATGATTTTGCAAAAGTGGAAATCAAAATCGGTAAAATTTTAGGATGTGAAAAGATTGAAAAATCAAATAAATTATTAAAAACTCAAATTGATATTGGAGACAAAACCATTCAAGTGGTTGCAGGATTAGGTAAAAGATACGCTCCTGAAGATTTAATCGGTAAAAAAGTACCTGTTGTAACTAATTTAAAACCAGCTAAATTGATGGGTGAAAAATCTGAAGGAATGATTATGGCTACTGAAAGTGCAGCTATTTTAACTCCTGATGATTGTGAAATCGGCGAGTTATTAATGTAATTTGTCTTTTTCATATTTTTTAATTTTAAATAGATTACTCAAGAAAAGTGCAAAGTTTTTTATTAAAGCAAGTTTATTAATAATATCCTATGTATAAATTCTTGGCGGTGAATTTATATAAGTCCTCACGGTGATATTATGGATGAATCATTAATGATAACAGAGTCTGAGAAGTTTTTAAATGAAATTGAGAAGGAAAGATTAGATTTGACTAATCTTAAAGAGGATTTTAAGGATTTAGAGTCCTTTTTAGAAATCTTTGAACTTCTTAAAGGTAATTTGGGTAAACTTCAGGACATGAAAGAGAATATGGATGAAAGGGGTTATACAGCTCCATTCAGATCATTGAATCGTTATGGTTCACGCCAAAGGGATGATGTCGATTTAGAGGAATTAGGTGAAATCAGCCGCTACAATCAAATCTTCAGAAACACTGCATCTGCTAAGAAAAATAGTTTTGATAGGGTAAAATATGCAATTTCTGCACATAGAATTGCTTTAGGCAATTTGGAGGAGTATGCAAAAATCAGATGCAAGGAATGTGGCAAATCTTATCGTGTCAGCAGTTTCTTGGATGCTGGAAAAGTTTGCAAATGCGGTAGTGAAGATTTTGAATTTAGAATAAATCATTCTGGAATTCATAGGTTGGAAATAATTCCATATCTTCCATTATCCGGTAATTATATGGTTTTGATGTCTGGATTGACAAGTTGGGGCAGAGAATCCTTCAAAAGAGTTTTAAATATTTTAAAGCAACAGAGAAAAGGGGTTGTCAAAACCGTTATACCTATAGTAAAATATAAGGAAAACGGAAGAACCATCACCAAAAGGGTTCCTCTTGACAGTGAATTTGCAGATAGCTATGAAGATGAAGTCAGGAGAAGATTTGGTAAGGGAGTCCGTATTGAAAGATTGGAATTCCATAGAACCAAGCCTACAATAATAAATGATAAGCATACATGCACCAATTTGGCTTTAGCTTATGTAAAGCATGCTGAAGACATTGCAGAACGCCACTCAAATGAGATCTTTGAGGAAAAGATCAAGGATTTGGATAATCTCAAAATCTATGATGAGATAATATATTCTGTCAATTTGGAAACACCTGAATTTATCGATCCTGCTGATTTGGAAGACTGGAGAAGCGATAAGATAGACAAGTCCTTGGAAGAATTAGGTCTTATAGATAAATTCGGTCATTTGGACAGGAAATTGAAAAAGGATTTAAAGGAAAGGGATAATATCAAAAGTAAAATCTTTGCGGATATTGCTCCAACCTTGATTCTTTGGGATATTTCCAAATATTATCTATGCACTTCTCAAGATAGGCGTAAGCGTTATGGCTCACCTTTCCCATACATTCGTGGAGATATCGATAGACAACAACGTAAGGTATTCCAGAATCCACACACTCAAGTGGTAAAGCTTTTGCAGGAAAAGGAAAAGGAACATATTTTAGCTGTTCCTGATATGGACTTGCTGCTTCATAAAAAATTCAAGTTTGAAGGAAACATCAAGAACTTGAACATTAAGTTGAATTATGCAGCTTTAGGTCCAGCTATTGTATTCACAAATTCCAATTATAGCATTAAAGATGTTTCATATGCATTTAAAGTTGGTGAAAAAAGCATTAAG
>CAJOMK010000183.1 GCA_905235495.1 uncultured Methanobrevibacter sp. | reverse complement strand
ATAAGTAATGAACAATTCACATCTACATCTCCCGCATATTCTTTTGATGATTATGTAAAATTGCAAAAGGAATATATCTCATTACTCAAAAAATATGAAAGATTTCAAGAAGATTTATACAATGAAAAAGTTAAGGTCATTTATTATAAAAATCTCTTGGTCAAATTCAAGAGTTTCATTTTAAGAATTCAATAATTTCATTTTAAGAATACATTAGTTTCATTATAATTATATGAAATAATTTGAAAAATCATTGAAAATTATTGTTCAATCTCTTTTTTTAATTAACTTATTTTAAAGATAGTTTATTTTAGAATTCTTATTTTTTTTCTAGTCTTAAAGTTTTAAATAAAAATAGTAATTATAGAAGTTAAAACTTTAATAAAAACTAATAAAAACTAATCAAAAATAATAAAAATTAATATAAATTAATATAGATTAATATAGATTAATATAGATTAATATAGATTAATATAGATTAATATAGATTAATATAGATTAATATAGATTAATAAAAACTTCTATAACTGTTTTCAATAAATATTTTTTTAATCAGAGTATGTCTCTTGCATTTCCTCTGTAACCCCTTACTGGTTCCTCATCCTCATAGATTTCATCATCAGGATTTGGATTCCATCTTTTTAGGTTTGGCAAGAAGTTGCAAAGTATTCCAGTTGCTTCCTCTTCACGTAAATCAGGATTTCTTTTAAGCATTCTTTTTGCATGTCTGATAATCATTTCATTTATGGTTATGTTAGGTTCTGTAAATTCACCATTTTGGAAACAATCTTTACAGTAATCCATATTTGGACTTCCATCTTCATTGATTCCATAATCGTTTCTTCCCATAGGTCTTCCACAAGAATTGCAAAATCCCATTTTATCACCTTTTAATAAAAATCTAATCAGTCTAATTCTTCATCATGTGGTTTTTTAGAATTTATTTAAAAAAAAAAATAGCTAATTAGAATAATCTAATTAGCTAAGGGGTTAATAATTTTAATTTCACTGAACTTAGATTTGTTCATCGTCTTCCATTACCACTCTCATGTGGTTTGGATCTACAGGCATTTGAGCTAAGAAATCTTCTGCAGCTCTTCTTGGGTCACCGGAACCGATGATGTATCTACCTGCGATGATGATGTCTGCACCTTTTTCAAATGCTTCAGGTGCTTTTTCTGGAGTTACTCCTCCAGCTACAGCAACTAAACCGCCAGTGATTTTCTTGATTTCCTTAATGTTACCCCAAGCACTTACGTCATCAAGGTTTTTACCTTCTGCTCTGAGTTTACTTTCTAAGTCAACATTTCTGTGGAGAAGAACAATGTCAGGTAAGAACTCTTTGTTGATTTTCTTGAGTTTTTTGGTGAAGTCATCTACATTCATCATATCGAGGATGGAGTAGATACCTTGTTTTTGACATTCGTGAATTGCCTTTTCAATGGATTCAATGGTTCCAAGACCGGAAATTGCTACTGCATCAGCAGTTTCATCTGCTGCCATCTTAACTTCAACTCTTCCTACGTCCAAGGTTTTCAAGTCAGCAATGATGAATCCGCTTGGAGCCAATTCTCTGATTTTACCGACTACGCCAGCACCGAATTTTTTAACAAGAGGAGTTCCTGCTTCAAGGAGGATTCTTTCTCTGTTAGGGAGTTGCTTGATAATTCTTTCCATAACATCTATGTTGTCAAGGTCAAGAGCAACTTGCAAGTAAGGTGGTTCGTAAAGTTTGATTGCTTTGAATCCCATGATTGCATGGGTTCCACGATCTTTTTCGTATAACACTTTATCAATATCCGGATATCCTTTTAATGCTCTTTTGATTGCAAGTTTTGTTGCAGCATAGTTGTATTGGTAAATTTTTCTGTAGTCTTCAGCAGCTGGGCTGAGGAATATGCTTGCATTGATTACCCAATCTTCGACTTTGTCTTTAGGAATGATTCCTTCTTCTACACAGTCAGCCACAGCTCTACCTACAGCAGTTTGAGCTGGTCCAAAGATTTTGCTTGCATCATCCAAGTCACCGACAGTTACCTTAGGTATGATGATGGTAGCTGGTTTGGTAATCAAGTTAGGTCTGATTACACTGAGCAATGGGGTGTGTCCAACAGATAATTGGCTTAATCCATTAGCGAAAGCGTTTCCTACAGGACCGTCTTTTTCACCAATAAGTAAATCAACGTGTGCTAATTCGTCTCCGTCTCCAATGAGAGCTTCTCCTATAAACATTTCATATCCTCCAATTTTAAGAATAATTTTATAATTATATTCAATTTATATTTTAATTTAAATTCTAATTAAAATCATTTT
>CAJOMK010000182.1 GCA_905235495.1 uncultured Methanobrevibacter sp. | reverse complement strand
ATGTTCCAATTCGAAATCAAGAAGCATTTCATTTAATGAAAATCTTATTTTCCATATGAATTCCTGATTGACCTTTTTAGGACTGTTATTAATAATGTCCTGCTCTTCCTGAGAAACTTCAGTTGCACAGCCTATAATCAATACGTCTTCTTTTGTCTTTGGCTGAATTATATCCATTGCATTGTTGTTTGGAAAGTTTATTATGTAATGGAAATTAGCGTTTTCATCATAAATCTTTTCACGAATAAGATCCTCTTCCATTAGCCATTTTCTGATTTGCTCTTCATCAATTGCCATTATTTCACCAATGATTTCATTTGAATTTTAAATTAGCATAAATATTTTATAATTATAGATTTTTATAATCAATAAATTATATATAGTTGGCTAATATATTTAATTTTAATGATAACTGAACTTTACTCAAATTCAATTTATATGTTACTTACTACATTGCTGTTTGCTCTATCAATTGATTTGTTGATTGGAGAATTTCCAGTCAAACTGCATCCTGTTGTATGGATTGGAATCATTATAAACTTTTTCAAGAATCTGTTCAATCACAATAGCAAGATATCTGGATTGTTGATATCAATATGTGTAATTATAGTGTCATTCCTTATTGTTTTGGTGCCTATGCTCATTTCAAAGCATTATCTCTATCTTAATGATGGAATGATCTATCTCTTTAAGCTAATAGCTGTATTATTGTTGTCTTCAACATTTTCAGTTAAACTGTTGTTGGATTCAGCAAAGGATGTTGAAAGGGACTTGAAAAACAATAACTTGAATAAGGCATGTCAGGCATTAAGTTATCTTGTAAGCAGAAAGACAAGTGAATTGAGTAAGGAGCATGTAATATCCGCTGTAATTGAAACATTATCTGAAAATATTCCAGATTCATATGTTTCTACAATATTCTATTATTCAACTGTTGGAATAGCAGCTGCACTACTTGGATTCAATGACTTTGATGTTATCATACTTGCAGTTCTTGCAGCATTGATTCATAGGGCAGTTGACACAATGGATTCCATGCTTGGATATAATACAGAAGATCTATGCAATGTAGGATATGTGCCTGCTCACCTTGATGATATACTAAACTATGTTCCAGCAAGATTATCCGGATATTTGATAATTGTCTCATCTGCAATATTAGGCCTTAACTGGAGAGGAGCAAGCTTCATTATGAAAAGAGATGCTAAAAATTGTGACAGTCCTAATTCAGGTTATACCATGGCAACAGTTGCAGGTGCATTGAACATTCAGCTTGAAAAGGAAGAAGTCTATACTTTAGGTGATAATATTCATCCATTGAAAGTGGAATGCATTGACAAAGCAATTGACATTACAAGATTCAGTATTTTCTTAATAACCGTGTTTTTTTTCTTCGTGTTTATGGATCTGATTCTTTTGATGTTATAATGGTATTTAGTTTTCTTTTTTTTTTTTCTTATAATGTGTTGATTTTTTTCTCTTCTATTATAATTTTTCCTCATCGATGTAATTCATCAGGAAATCTATGAAATCATCATCATCCATTTCCAAAAATGCGGCAACAACTTTATCTGCATTGATCATAACATCAGATGAATCAACATTATTTTTAATAGGAACTAGATTTTCCATTGGTAAATGATATCCTGTATGATTCTTAGGTTCTTTTTCATTCAATGATGCACACATCTTTTTAGCTTGTTCTTTCGCATTAGGTAAATCAGCATTGACCATAGACACCGTATTCCCATCTTCACAGTCGAGAATGGCGTAACATGCGCCAGGAACAACAGCAACCTTATATCTGCTGTCCATCCAATTGATCCATTTCAATATGATTTCCTTAATGCTTTTATCTTCTAAGGAATCTTCTTTAAGGTCTAAAAAGCAGTCAACCATTGTTTCAAACATTAATTCTGTATCTACCATATGAATTCCTCCATTATTCCAAAATATAATCTAATTAAACATCATAATTCTATTTTTAATAAAAGCAATATCATAATAAATATAAAGAGTATGGTGTAAAAGGATATTACTTTTTAGTGGTTTTATTGATGCAAAAAGAGTTTATAAGAATAAGAAATTAATGAGGTAGATTTAAATAACTACATCATTAACCTTAATGAAATCTTTGAAGTAGGTCATGTGAATCAATTCATCTTCCCAAACGAGTCCTGAACCTGATTTGAAATCATTTGAGAACTTGATATTGTCTTCAAGTCCTATGGATTTTTTTGACCTAAATTCGCTATCTGAAATATTTTCCAATATCTTCATAAGCTCTAATCTGTCTATATTCTCTACTGATTTCTTTT
>CAJOMK010000181.1 GCA_905235495.1 uncultured Methanobrevibacter sp. | reverse complement strand
TAATTCTTTTGAATTGCATTGTATAGGGAATCTATTTCTATCTCAAGACCTGTTTCCTCCAGATATTCCCTTCTTAAAGCATCATCAAAGAACTCGTTCTTTTTAACCTCTCCACCTGGAATTTCCCATTTGCCTGGATCATGGGCTGAAATGGATCTTAGCTTAAGAAGCAATATCTTATCATTGTATTCACAGATTCCTCTAACTGTTAATCCCCACATGTCCTTCATAATAATCCCCTAAAATCCATCTAAAGATATCCATATGCATTCAATGCAATAAATAGAATGACTAATAAAACTGCTATAAAAATCAAAAATAAAATGCCCTCTTTTGAAAATGGGCTTACTGGTGCACAAGTACCGTTGGAACAATCATCATCCATTTGACAACTATCTTTATCTCGAGACACTTAATCACCAAAATACATAATCAATTTAAAAATAGTAAAATCTATAGAAAATAGCTAAAATTTAAAAAAAAAATAGAAAAAAATGCTATTAATGAAAGGTCATTAATAGCGAAAATTAATCAACTTATTTAAAGTTGGTTGCTCTTTCTTCGAAGTAAGATTGTGGGTGTTTACATACTGGGCAAACTACAGGAGCATCAGTTCCTTTAATTATGTGACCACAGTTACTACATTTCCATTCAATTTCTTCGTCTTTTTTGAATACAGTTTCGCCTTCAACATTAGCAAGTAAAGTTCTGTATCTTTCTTCGTGTTCTTTTTCGATGTTAGCAACCATGGTGAATAAACCTGCGATTTCATCGAAACCTTCTTCGATTGCAGTTTCAGCGAATTCTTTGTACATTGCAGTCCATTCTTCGTTTTCACCATCAGCTGCTGCGTTTAAATTAGCAATAGTGTCTGGTACTTCTCCACCGTTTAAAAGTTTGAACCATATTTTTGCATGTTCTTTTTCGTTTTTGGAAGTTTCCATAAAGATATCGTGGATTTGTACGTATCCTTCTTTTTTAGCTTTACTTGCGAAATATTGATATTTAGCATGAGCTTGAGATTCACCTGCAAAAGCTGCAGCTAAGTTTGCTTCGGTTTTAGTACCTTTTAAATCTGCCATATAATCACCTAAAATTTTTTTTTTAACACATGTGTTAATTCTTAAATTAAATAAGAATTTTATTAAGTAGTTTAAACTACTTAAAACTATTTTAGTTTTATAGATTAATAAATATTTCTAAAATATTACATTCTATTATATTCGTAATAAAAAAATGTTAAAAAATATGATAAAAAAAATTGATAAAAATCAAATTTTAATAATCTCATCAGTGCTTACAATCATATTCAATTTCCAGTCATGCTCTTCCATCGGAACATGCTCAACCAACTGGAATGGATGGATAGTGGTTACTAAAGGAGTGTTCTCATCAATCAGATGCTTATTGAAGAAATCCTCGATTTCCCTATCTGCAAATCCTTTTCCCTTTCCTATCCTGTTTCCAAGCCTATCTAGACCTACAGAACCTTCAACAAGCATGTCAATAGCTATTTCAAATGATTCATCTCCACCAAAATCAAAGAATCTTGAACAATGTTTGAAAGCACCCTCTTTAGTTGATGCCTCTTCCTCCTTTCCATTCAATTGATTTCCTTCCAAATAGATGTATCCATGTTCAAGATTAGGGCTTGCCATAATCAGATTCTTATTTTCCTTTAATGCAAGATATCTCACTGGAATCTGAGCAGAATCAGGGCTGCAAAAAATAGTTTCTGATTGTTTCCATTCATCTGTACTTGCCAATAGCTCAGATGCAATATCCTTTCCCTTAAAATCAGGAATCTTTCCATAATCTCCATTTAGTCTAAGATACTGTCTTTCCTCATACAATTTATCATAAATTGATTTTCTAATGGATTCCTTTTCTTTTTTTAAAGTCATATTAATCAATAGAAAAAAAAATTCTTCGATTCATTAATCCATAAGCAATTATAAGAATTCCAAAGTCTTATACATCATCATAAAACCATCCTTATCAGGATTGTCCTCTCCAAAAGCAAGGAAATTGAAGCTGAATGCATCTCTATCATTGATTGTTGAGAGAGAATGAGTGTTTAAGATAGGTTCATGACTTGAATCCTTTGCAATGAGTTCATGAGTTTCCTTGTTTCCAATAATGGTCAAATGAGAATCTTCTACAAGGAAATAAAATATTTAGATTAAACTGTCAATTAGAATTAAAATAAATCAGCTGATTATTCACCGCTTTCAAGGAAAAAATCTTCAGGAACCAATCCATCTAACTGATTATAAGCATTTTTAGAAATGTTGGCTTTATGAATTTCAGGTTCTTTTACAATGGTCAAACCTCTGATTCTTCTTATAATGCTGGTTTGT
>CAJOMK010000180.1 GCA_905235495.1 uncultured Methanobrevibacter sp. | reverse complement strand
GTCTGCCGAACCCATGAAAAGTCCACGGATAAAAATTAAAAAAGCTTCCTTAATGTCAAAATTCAAAATTATCACCATTAAAATAATCAGTTAACTAGCCGGAAGTGATGAAAGAGATTAAAGGAATAAAGTTAAATTACACCATTAGATTTAAGTAATGCATTTAATTCTGCAATTTTTGCATCTTTTTTTGCTAATTCCATAGCTATAAGCTCGTCTTTTTCAGCCAATTCTTTTTTATATTGTGCTTCATTTATTTTTATTTCAGCATCCCTTTTATTAAGTTCTGCATCCCTTTTATTAAGTTCTGCATCTTTTAAACTAAGTTCTTTTTTATGTTGAGCTTCAATTTGCGCGAATTCTTCTTCATACCAAATTCGCATTCCTCTTTTTGCAATTTCTCTTTCTTCATCTAACATTTCTAGCAACTCCATTACTTGATTTCTATTTTGTTTTAATTTGTATTTAATCATTTCCTCCAATATTTTTGTCATGTCACTTTTTATTTTTCCTTTAATCCCCTCTGAATGAATAAGTATTTCACACAATTCTTTTAAAATCTCATATTCCTTGTTCAAAACAAATATTGAAATTATAGCAATATTTAAAACAATATAATTCTCAATGTTGTCGTTTTCAATATTGTTTTTTAAAACTTCCAATCTTCTTTCAATTTCCTTATCATTAATGGTAATGAAAACAGGCTGAAGAATATCAGAATCAGTAGAGCGGTATTCTGTTTCATGCTCCTCTTTTGGAAATGGACTAACAATAACAGACAATAACGGAAGTTTATGTTTACATTTTGAATAATTTTTATATCCGTCAATCATTTTAATTTTATTTGTATCTAACTTTGTGGATTGATGCTCTATATTAATCAATATATCCTTTCCATCTTCAATTTCAACCAATTCCAGCAGATCCATTCGAATGCCATTTTTTGGATTTATTACCGTATCATTTTGAAGCAGTTTCTTAAACTCTCCGGGCAAACCTAAACTAACATGAAAATCTTTAGCCCATTGGTCACCAGCGTATCTAAATGATTTATCCATTGCATCATGAGTATGCCCAATATCTTTTTCAAACATGATATTCATCTATAGGATTTTTAATAAATTCTAAAATAAAGAATTTAAACAATATAATATTGAATAAAACAATATATAAATTCTTTGATATGATTTTAAAGCAATATTATAATCCAAAAATAAAAAAATAAGCTCAATACAATATTTATTTTTGAGTATAAAAAATTATTAAAAAAAGAAAATGAGTATAATTCAAACGAATTATACCTTTTTAAATGTTCAGTCCTCTTTTGCTATGTATGCATAGACAAGTGCTGCACAGATTGCACCGAGAATAGGTCCGATTAAATAAATTGGGTAGTATCCCCAGAGGTTTTGTCCTCCAAGAAGCATATCCATTAAGTATGGTCCGAATGTACGTGCAGGGTTAATTGAAGCACCAGTGAATGCTCCTAATACTGCAATTACTGCAGCAACAGTCATACCTATTGATACTCCTGCAAAACCAGGTTCTGCTTTATCATCAACGGCAACACCCATAACCACTAACATAAGGAAGAATGTTCCTATAAACTCTGCAATCATTGCCTGAGTGTAACTTACGCCAAGTCCTGGAGCTGTTGCACCGAGACCTCCGATAGTTACTGCAGGGGCACCTAAGCATAGGAATAATGCAATACTTCCGAGACATGCTCCGATTACCTGTGCAATAATATAATAGATACTGTCCATTAAACCGATGTTTTTGGTTACAAGCAATCCGATTGTTACAGCAGGATTGAAGTGTGCACCGGATATCTTACCTAATGTATAAATACCTACCATTACAGTTAGACCAAATACCAATGCAATGGCAATCCAGTCACCAAGACCCCCCAGAACTCCTATTCCCGGAGAGCCCATAGTAACATCATTTGCTATTAAAAGTGTTATAACTGCTGAACCTGTACCGAAGAACACAAGCATGAATGTTCCCAGAACTTCTGCAAAGAATTTTTTGCCTGAACTATAAGCCATAAATTATCACCTAAACCGCTTCTCTCCATTGGCAGTATTCGTGTTTGTTATCCACTAATGAAGCAGCTGCACAGTTTTTACATCCTCTTACAGGTGAACCTGGAGCTTCTTTGTTAAGTGCAATGATGTTTGTCATCATTGTTGCAGTAATAGGTTCTGATGTTAAAAGACATGGATAGTCTGCAAGTCTCATAAGTGATGAGAATCTGACTGTTATTGCACATGCAGGATAAGTGTATCTTTGAGGATTCATTACAATTTCGTTTTCTAAAATAGGACTTAAGTCAACGTCAAATCCATTGATTTTAGGTACAATTTCT
>CAJOMK010000179.1 GCA_905235495.1 uncultured Methanobrevibacter sp. | reverse complement strand
TGAACATCAACGATTCTTGTTTCAACCTTATCTGGACCTAATCTGACTTTGCTCATATAGGTGCAGTTGCAGCCAAGAATTTCAGCGATTTCCTCTGCAAATCCTAATGCACCTTTATCAGGAGCGATAATAATAGGATTTTCAACTTTATCTGCAAGGTATTCAGCAATTGGAGGCATAGCAGAAAGGTTTGCAGTTGGGATATTGAAGAAATCTCTAACGCTATCTTCATGCAAGTTGATGGAAATGAATTCATCTGCACCGGATTCTTCAATCAAATTAGCTACCAATTGAGCAGAAATGGCTTCTCCATCCTTAAATCTTAATTCTTGTCTACCATAACCTAAATATGGAACAACCACTTTGATGTGCTCTGCTCCAAGGTCTTTAAGAGTTCTGAGTATAAACAATAATTCAATTAAATTTTCATCTTGAGGAAAACCTGTTGATTGAATGACAGTTACATTCTTTTCAACTTCTCCCTTGATTCTGATATATCTTTCACCATCTGGGAACTTTTTAGTTTCAAGAGGACATAAGGTTTCTCCTAATTCCTTTGCAACATTTGCTGCTAATTTTTGTGATGCTGAACCACCAATTATCAAAATAATCACCAAAAAGTATTGTTTTTAATCTTATATTTTTAATCTAAATTTAATAATTAAATTAGTAACAATAATATTTTTATAAATGTTTATAATTAAATATTACTATTTTTAAAAAAAAATTAGAGAATAGAAAAATAAATTAATTTAAAAAAATAGAAAAAACCATTAAAATAGTTAGAATAGGTAGAATAATAGAATAGCTAAAAAAATATTTGAAAAAATGTTAAAATAAAAAATAGAAAAAAAAGTTTTGATCAAACTTTTTTAAAAGTTTGGATTATCTGCTTACAACTTCATTACTGTCTCTTCTAATAGTAACTGTATGAGCCAAGACTAAAGATCCGAGGAACAGGAAAGTCAATAAAGCCATACCATTAACGGTCCTGTTAAATAAGAAAAGACCGATGATTGCTTGAGCAATGAAACCAGTAAGGGAACCTATTAAAAGAACTTCCTTACCTAAATATTTCCTGTTTTTGCTTTCTCTTTTACGTCTGTACTCAACAAGGATTTTTAATCCAACTACAATTGTTCCTAATACTATCAAGAGCAATATGAGGAATGTAAGATATCCTAAGTCATAAGCATAACCGAAAATACCTGGAAGCATATAATCGATTGTATCTTTCTTAGTTACCAATAGACCAAAGAAGAGAGGGAACGGTAAACCAAACATCAAAATAAATTGCATCGGTAAACTGATATATCCATCTGCAAATCCGGAACTATTAGACCAGTAGGAAGAAGCAGGATCATGCCCAATTAGCCAAGTGTTCTCAACCACCAATTTTAAACTGGAAACTGAGTTTTGAGCCAATCTTGAAATCCTTAGCATTGGAGAGAAAATCTCCATACCACTGATTCTCGCAACGATTTCCAAAAGACCAAAAGCAACTACTCCCAATCCTAAAAATGCTAAAATCCTTTTAAATGTAAGAATGGATTTCTGTCTGAATGATTTGGAAATAATGATATATCCGATAAATAAACCTACAAACCATAATAACAAGAAAGATCTGTGCATTGCTCCACCAAAAACAGTAATTCCAACAAGGAATAGGTAAACTATCCATTTCAGCCGTGACACATTAACCCCCGACTCTTGCATCACATTCAGCGAAGCTAATGCAGTCATAATAGCCAAAAGAGCAATTGGTCCGAATGGGTGAGTAAATTCGTGCTGACCAAATGACAATACTAAAAATATCAAGTCCACACCGAATAAAAGTGTAAAACCTCCAGATAGGAACAAAGATAGGAAAGTTACTACACTTAATGAAAGTGGAACTAGGTTTAAAATAAATATCATGGTAGCAAGTAAAATCAACCCGACTTCGACTATAAGTTGAAAATGATTTTGAGCTATCAATAACATGAAATCACACAATAAATATTTTTATAATAAATTTTAATTTGATATAAAGTAATTATTATAATCTTAAAGATTAAATATACATCATTATTTATATTTAATTAAGTATTTAAATATTAGGAAAAAAAAACAATTGAAAAACAATTAGAGAAAAATAGAAAAATAGTAAAATAGCCAAATAGTTAAAAAATAGTTAAAACCAGTTAAGAGCATAATACTCCCAACCAGTGAAAAAGTTTTAATCAAACTTTTCCTAAAAGTTTGGAAAAGTTTTGGTCAAGGTTCTACAGACTGAAGTCTGTGAAGCTTGGATTAAATAAACATAATCTTAATATTACCCATTATTATATCCGGAATCACTGGCAAGAGATTTACCTGTGTAATACTCATTGATACAGCATC
>CAJOMK010000178.1 GCA_905235495.1 uncultured Methanobrevibacter sp. | reverse complement strand
CATGACCATGATTAACATTAAAAGAAAACTTCTTGAAAACAAATTCTTCTTTGCTTTGATTTTTATATTCTCATCATTGAGAGTATATATTGGAATGAATCTCCCAATATGGTTTTTCACATTAGGCACTTATGATGACATTCTGATGATGAATTTCTCCCATCTGAACCAGCATTTCCACCAATGGGACATATTGTCTTTAACTAAAGACATGGGCTACCCATTGTTTTTATTCTTTGTTAGAACCTCACACCTTCCTTACAGGTTCTGGATTTCAGTGGCATGGATTGCAGCTGCAGCTCTACTTGTCTACGGAATCAATAAATTCATTACAAAAAACAGAATCATGCTTATTCTCTCATATATTTTCATTTTATTCTCTCCTGTGGCATTTGACATTTGGTGCGGAGGCAGGATTTACAGAAATTCAATCATGATGCCATTCACCATAATATGCCTGTCATCCTTGTATATCTTCATTAATGAATTATTGAATGATGATAATCAGAGAAACCTAATAATCTGGGGTGTTTTCACAGGACTGGCATTCACCTTCAATTATTATATTAAGGAAGACGGCGTCATGACATTGCCGATATTTATCATTTCAATTTTAGCGATTTTATTATTCAAACTGCATGAAGAGAGAAAACTTTCCTTATCTCTGCATGAAGAAAGAAAGCCTTCCTCAACACTGCAAGATGAAAAAAAGCCTTCCTCAGCTCTGCATGAAGATAGGAAATTTTCCCTAACAAAACAGGGTCTTATTAAAGCCAGCTCCATTTGCGCGATATGTCTTATTCCAATCATTATCTTTGGAGGATGCACCATATTCTATGAGGAGGTCAATTATCATTATTTCGGAGTGCATGACATAAACACCAGAACCAGCGGCGAAGTGGGGGAATTCTATCAGAACCTCCTGCTGATAGATGCCGATGACAAGACAGAGAAGGTATGGGTTTCAGCTTCAACGGTTGAAAAGGCATGGAACGCTTCACCAACCCTTCAAAGCCATCCGGAATTATTGGATGCCTATCTTAATACGGCATGGGGAAGCGACATTATGATAAACTCCACAATCAAGGGGGACATAGCCACATGGAGCTTGAGAAAGGCATTAGATGATACAGGTCTTTATGATAATGAGAAGGAGGCAAGCGATTTATTCTACAATGTCAATAACGAGCTGGAAATGGCCTTTGAAAACGGAAGCCTGGACAAATCCGATAAGATCTTCATAACAAGATCCGCAGCAGGAAAGGATATTGACGAGATTATTGCTTTAAAGCCGCTGATAGTTTCAGGGCTTAAGAATGGTTTGTTTTACGAGGGAATTGATGCCAACATCGAACTTACCGATTACTCCAGTTCATTCTATTCCTCAAGCAAGCTTACAAATAAAAGCGAAAAGGATTTGAATGATGAATTGATAACAAAAGAGGAATATTGGAGCCTGCCTTTTATTAATCGTCTGGGAATAAGGCTGATTGAACTGGATGTCAGCATTTATCAGACCATTTCATTAATATTGATTCCATTATCATTAATAGGATTTGCAGCCATTTGTCTTGATCGACTGAGGAGCAGATTCAGCAATCCTGCTTTGAATGTGTTGGCATTGTATAGTGTTTTATTGCTTGGAACATTCCTCGTTGAAGTTTTTGCAATCTCATGGTTCAGCTGCTGGATAGGAAGCAGTTTGGAAGAGAGATTATTTATTTTAAAGTTCTACCTTGTCCCAAGCTATGGGCTCATTGCAATTTTTATCGCACTGACAATCTCCGGTGCATTCAGCATCATTGAAAAAAAGAGGAACTTAAACCGGAATTAAATTTGAAACAGCATGGACATTATTCATTGACTATTTTTTTGATGAAATGCTTGGATTTGCGCATTGGTGAAGTCATTTTCCAGCTTGTAGATGATAATAATTCCTGATTCTGCTTTTTCAACTTTTTATTTTGTGCCTTTAAGCTTGAAATCTCATTTTTTGAAGAATCAACCTCATTAATTAACCCGTTATTTTGTACCTTTAAACTTGAAATCTCGTTTTTTAAAGAATTAACCTCATCAATTAACTCTTTATTTTGTGCCTTTAAGCTTGAAATCTCGTTTTTTAAAGAATTGACTTCATTGACTTTGAATTTCCCTGTCATGCAGGCTGTTTTTAAAAAGCTTACATAATCCTCAAAACTGTAATCCTCAGAGATTTTCTTGGCATTTTCCCCAAGCCTTTCCTTCAATTCCTCATCATTGCATACAAAAGTGATCTTCTCAACTAATCCACTGACGGATTCATAGTCAACAAGGTAGCCGCTGACATCATCAATGACAATGTCTCTAAAGCCCCCTGCATCTTCAAATGCGATTACAGGTTTTCCGGCATTGAATGCTTCAAGAACC
>CAJOMK010000177.1 GCA_905235495.1 uncultured Methanobrevibacter sp. | reverse complement strand
TTTAGCAATAGCTTGTTCAGTATTTAATTCAAGAAAAGCGTTAATGTCTTCATTTTTTTCTTCAATTACTTTCAAATAAGATTCTACATTTTCCTTTGCAGTAATCTTCTGATTTTTAATTGCATTTAATTTTTCAAGGATATTCATTAAAACACCTTTTTTCTCTTTCACGAATATTTGTAATTATGAGTAGCAGTTTTGTTGTCATCAACTGCTAATTATGTGTAACAGTTTTGTTGTCATCAACTGCAAAAATATAATTTATAAAAAATAGTAATTTTCATTATTTTTTATATAATGTATTAACTTTATATTTCCATATTTAAATAATATTCTGCAATTGAGATATATTTTCCTTATTTAAATAATATTTGTTATATTTTGTAATTGGGATGAACCATTCTCATAATCTTTTTGAAGCTATTGCAACTTTTTTAAAGTCCAGCAATGGAAGCTCCAGTTTCAAATCTAAAACCTTTATTAATGCTTCAGCTCCAATTCTGCCATTAGGAATATATTGGTAGGTTGATTGAGGAATGAATATGAATCCTCCGACCTTTACCCTATCAATAATGTTCAGCAATAGACTTGCCACTTCGTTATCCTTTTTATTGATTATGCTTTTATTCAAATTGACAACTACACAATCAAAATCGCCCTTTACATCTCTAATCTCTTCAGGCAATACTTGCATCAAGTTTACATCATCAAAGATTTCATCTGTTACAAATAGAGTTAATCCATAAGCATGGATTTTATTTAAAATGCTTTTAAGCTCATTGTAGCTTTCATCTTCATCAATGGATATTTTTTTCTCTTTCCGATTGCTCAATACCAATTGAAATGCGTACTTTTCTACACCACATAAAAAATCGAGGTCCTTTTGAAGGATGTAGGGATCTTTATGAGATAAGTAAATTGTTCCTCCATTTGTTTCCAAATCTTGTGTTTTGCTAAAGAATTGAGCCTGCTCGATAATGCCCATACTAGTTTCCCGATAGCTTTTCAGCTTATTGCTGATTTCAGCCATAGGGGCTGATTCTGCTGTGATGTCTTTTGGAACAATAATTGTCTTTATCCCACCATGTTCATATAATGTGTATCCTTTATTCTTTTCATAATTGAACTTCTCAGGATTCAAATAGGAATCAAGTGCACTGTCTGTTTCATGTTGACCGGATATTCTATCTAAATATTTCGTTGGCATGTTCAAGCCGCATGGACGACAGTTGACTTCTATCAAGACAGGGCCATCTTCATCAATCATGTATTCTCCATGAACAGGCCCATATTTAATGCCTAAAGCATTCGCTACATCATAAGCATATTCCACTAGATTCGCTTCACCAAGACCTAATTCATTAACAGTTACTTGGTAATCATAAATTTGCCCACCTTCATTGGTTTTTCGCTTGGTATACTTCCACATAAGTGCGATGAACTCCATTGCAGGAAACTGTATTTACAATATATTCATCTCCGTTAATCCTCTCTTGGATTACAAATTCATTCATTTCATCTCCATATATATTGACCTCATTGAAGAGTTCTTCAAGGGAACTTATCATGTCTTCCTTATTTAAGCAAATTCTAACTCCAACAGAACCTGCACTGTAGACGGGCTTTACAACAACTTCCTTGAATCCGCATTCATCATAATAATCAATAGCCTCTTCAATTGAATGTATTACTTTTCCACGAATATGTCTAAGGCCCTTTTCAGCTATTCTTTCCTGCATCTTATCCTTAAGGGTCATTGCATCAAGATTTTCTATTGGATTGCATTTAAGGTTTAAGTCATTTGCCAATTTGGTTGCTAAAATCACTCCCTTTTCAGACCCTGCAATAACCAATAAAGGATCATATTCCCTTACCATATCAAGAGTTTCTTCATATGAACCTTTTTCATAAATCAGTTCAAAATCAGCATCTATTTTTTTAAAAAAGTCTTCAACTAGCTTTTCATAAACTTTATTTGCTTCTCCTTCTTCATTTTTTGTCTGCAATACTATAGGATTATAATTTCTATTGATAATGTCTTGAATAAAGTTTATTCCAGTAGAAATGCATTCAACAACTATAATATTCCTCATCATTTCACCTTAATATTTTTTCAATTTTGTCAGTTGATAAATTAAACTTTTTTAGATTTTTCCCTTTGTATTATTTGTGTTCTTATCTAATCATAATATCATTTAATTTCTAATTTGTACAATGCCCTTTTAGACCATTCTGCATCCATTAAAAAGGCTCTGCCAATTCCAATCAAGTCGCAATATTCCTCTTCAAGCAATCTTTCAGCATCCTTTGCCTTCTTGACTCCACCAGTAAGAATCACAGGAACATCACATGAGTATTTAGCTATTTTGCTAAGCTCCTTAAAGTATCCTGGCTCCTTGCTCACTGGACTTCTATATCTGCATAATCCACCGCTGATATCTATCAGGTCAACTCC
>CAJOMK010000176.1 GCA_905235495.1 uncultured Methanobrevibacter sp. | reverse complement strand
AAAGGAAAAGATTGAAAATGAGACTGGCTTTGAAGTATTCCATAAAGATAAAAGAGGAATAAATGTAATTATAAAAACAGATGATCCTAAATCATTATCCTATAAATTAAGACAGGAATTTGTTTTAGACAGTCATGGAATGATTACCAAATGTCCTAATTATAATAGATTAAAGGAAAAGGCTGTAGCTTTGGAAATAAAGAATTTTGATATTTCATGTCTTGATGTTGATAATTTGGATTCAATTGTTGAAGCATTAAAAAGATTTGATTAATCTTTTAATTTTTTTATTTTTTAATATGGCATATATTGTTGTTTTAACTATTGATATTCTTTGCAGGATTATTGAAAAGAAGAGATAGAAATTAATCATTAGTAAAATTAAAATTTATTTTTTTTAATTATATTTTTTATAATTAATTTCCTTTTTTTACTTTTTTTAAAATTTTAAAAATTTTTAATTTAATAGTGTTTTAAAATTTAAATAATTTTTAATTTAAAAATAGATTTTTTTAATGATTTTATTTATTGATTAACTATTAATTTACTCGTTTTATTAATTAATATGTCTGTTATATGTATGGTCTTTAATTCTTTTTCTGGAATATCATATAAGTTTATTAAAATTGATTTGTCAGCTTCTAAAACAGCATCATTTCTAGCAAAGATGCAAGATAATTCATCAACAAAATAATCTGGACAATCGATAAGAACAATCGCTATATTCATCTTCCTTTCCTTAAGACCAAGTATGTCAAATGCCTTTGAGATTTGTCTTTGGCCGGATGTTCTAAGCAATACTTCAATTCCTAAATCATTAGCTAAATTTTCCCCTCTTTTGAATGCATTGATTGCATGGATTGTTCCATGTTGGAGATGTTCCTTTCCAGCTATTGCATCAGCATTCATAAGTTGAATGATTCCAACATCACAACAGCTATTTCTAATATTGTCTACCTGTTCCAATGTTTTTGGAATGCTTTCGATTGTTCCGGTAAAACCTAATATTTCAACATTGTCTAAATTAGCCAATTCTTTATTGTATTCCTTCATTTTATCTCTCTTGAATAAGATTAAAATTAGTTATTTCTTGGATTTCTTGTTTTGTCTTTTATCCAATGAAAATTGATTGTTTTCAAATAATCTGTTTACTCCGTCAATATATGCTTCTACACTTGCATTAATAATGTCTGGTTCAGTTGCCCTTGCAGAGATGATTTTATCTCCATAACTGAGCTTTACGATTACTTCAATCAATGCATCTGTACCTCCGGTAACTGCATCTACGTGGTACTCTTCAAGCTTGACATCTGCAAATCCTTGGATTCCCTTATTCACTGCATTGATTGCTGCATCTACAGGACCGATACCTACATCTGCTTCAATGACTTCGCTATCTTCGATGTTCATCTTAATTGAAGCTGTCGGTCTGATCTTGTTTCCTGAAACGATTGTAAGTTCGTCAAGGTTGATTTTCTTTTCCTGTTCAATGTTTAGGACATGCTCTGTAATAGCTTCCAAATCAGTGTCTGTAACGGTTTTTCCTTTGTCACCAAGGTCCTTTACTTTGATGAATATTTCGTTTAATTGGTTCTGATTCACTTCAAGTCCCAATTCCTTCAATCTTTCATCAAGACCTTTGGTTCCAACATGCTTTCCTATGATGAATTTACGTCTATGCCCTACAAGTTCAGGCATGATAGGTTCATAGATTGCGCTGTTTTTTATCACTCCATCTGCATGAATTCCAGATTCATGTGCAAATGCATTTTCACCTACAATAGGTTTATTAGGTGCTAAATAAGCATTACTAAGTCTTGAAACTAATTTTGAAGTGTTGTAAAGATGATTTATTTGAATGTCCGTGGTGTATTTACTTTCTTCATCATCGTCACTGTATTTATATAATATATTCAATGACACTACAACCTCTTCAATGGCAGCATTTCCTGCTCTTTCTCCAAGTCCATTGATTGTTCCATGGAATCTGCTTGCTCCTCCATCAATTGCAGATAATGTATTAGCTACTGCAAGGCCAAAGTCGTTATGGCAATGAGCACTTAAAGGAACTCCTAAATCAGATAATTTCCTATGGAAATTGAATGACTTTAAAGGTGTAAGCATTCCTAAGGTATCGCATGGACAGATTCTGTCTGCTCCAGCATCGATTGTTTCCTTGAATATCCTTCTTAAGTATTCAATATCTGTTCTTGTTGAATCTTCAGCTGCAAGTTCAACAGCCAATCCATGGTCTTTAGCATATTCCACTACCTTTATGGCATCTTCAAGCATTTCCTCTTGAGATTTTTTCAATTTGTATTTTAAATGCAAATCAGAAGTGGGAACTACAACATTAACTGCATCTACATCACATTCCAAGCAGTAATTAACATCTTTGATTAAGGTTCTTGAAAAGCTTACGATTTCAGCTTTAAGTCCTTGTGAAGTGATTAATTTAATAGCTTCCCTTTCACCTTCAGATGTAAT
>CAJOMK010000175.1 GCA_905235495.1 uncultured Methanobrevibacter sp. | reverse complement strand
AAAAATAAAATTAAAAATAAAATTAAATTTTAAAATTCTTTTTCAAGATAGGATAAAAAGATAGATGCAGCAGTTAAATCTGCAGTGGTTCCTGGATTATATTTATTTTCATAAAGATAATCATCAAATTCCAAAAGTTTTTCTACAAATGAATCATCATCCTTAAATTCCAAAATTCCTTCTGCTTTTTTAGAAACTGATTCTGCTATCTCATCACCATATTTTCTTGAAATCAAAGTGTCTGGAATTTGAGACAATATTGTCATGAATGTCACGACTGTAGCATTATTTACAGCATCCTCATCATCACAAGTTGCTAAAAAGTCTCTGAATGTAGGGAATCCCATTTCAAAACAAACTGGCATCTTATTGGTTAACTCATTTGCCAATCTGTCCCATCCAGCGGAAATTTCCAATACATCATACATGGTTTGATTATTGGCACATAATTCATCCTTTGCCTTTTCACTCATTACATCGAATTCCTCTTGATCACCCATTCCGCCTGCATCTGCAACATTGATTGCATCATAAAGGTTTACAGCATCATCAACAGTTGTAGCATCCATCAAACGACCTACATTTTCTTGAATCTCATCAAAACCATTACTGATTGCAGCTGCAGATGCTATAGGGATACACATCATCATAATTCCTAAATTGGTATTGGTTTCAATCCATTTATCTGTTTCACTAACTGCTTGAAGAATATATTTACCTAATTCTGCCTTGGACAAGTCATCAATTTCCTTGGCTTGATTAGCAAGCTCTTCCATAATATTTCCAATAACCACTCCACTGATGATGAAATCCTGAAATACCATATCATCATAGTTACGGGTTCTATGTACATTTCCAGGTTTTGGCCAACAGCTCACTTCAAGTACAGAAGCCAATTGAACCAATTTAGCTATGTCTTTTGATTCCACAAAGATTCCTCCCTCATTATAAATGGTCTAAAGCATATGGGGCAAAATTAGTTATAATCAAGTCTGCACCAGCTCTCTTGATTGACAATAATGATTCCATAATAGATTCTTCAGTCAAGTATCCTTTTTCAATACCTGCCATAATCATGGAGTATTCTCCACTGACATTATAGGTTACTAAAGGAAGATCAAACTCTTCCCTAATTGTTTTTATAATGTCTAAGTAAGGCAAAGCAGGCTTAACCATTAAAAAGTCAGTCCCTTCAATCACATCAAGTTCAGCTTCCCTGATTGCTTCAAGAGCATTTGCAGGGTCCATTTGATATGATTTCCTGTTTCCAGCTGAAGGAGCTGAACATGCAGCTTCCCTAAATGGAGCATAGAATGAAGAAGCGAATTTAACTGAATAGGACATGATCATTGTATTGTAATAACCGTTTTCATCAAGAATTTCTCTTAAGGAATGAATTCTGCCGTCCATCATATCAGAAGGTGCTACAATATCTGCACCTGCTTCAGCATGAGATAAAGCAGTTTTAGCCAAATATTCCAAAGATTCATCGTTTAAGATCTCATAACCAAAGTCAGTATCATCATTTTCACGAATGAGACCACAGTGACCATGAGAAGTGTATTGACATAAGCATACATCAGTGATAATCACCAAATCAGTTTCAGCTTTAAGTTTACCTACTGTTCTTTGAACAATACCAGTCGGTGCAAATGCAGGAGATCCTATTTCATCCTTCTTATCTTCACTTGGAAGACCGAATACTATGATGGATCTTAATCCTTTAGCTTCTAATTCCTTAGCATATTCTACAGCACCATTTAAAGAAAACCTATATTCTCCAGGCATTGCAGAAATGGCTTCCTTTTCACCATCTTTCAAGTCTTCTTTAACGAATATTGGATAAATTAAATCTTCCTTGTTTAATTTAGTCTCACGTACAATATCTCTAATTTTAGAGTTTTTCCTATATCTTCTCATTCTTGTAACTGGAAAATTCATATTTTCACTTCTTAATGATTGAATCTTAAAAATTTGATTAAATTAAATACTATTAAAATAAATTCTTAAATCAAAAGATGATTTTAATAATAAATTATTTTAAATTATTATTCATATATTAATATATTAAATTTAGAATATAAATTTTTCATAAAAACTTAAAATATATTAATATTAATAAAAATATTTAATAATATAGAAAATTTAAAATAAACTTAACATTCATAGAAAAATTTGAGGAATTATATGACAAACACTATTGGAAAAATCTTTTCAATTACAAGCTTTGGTTCCAGTCATGGAAAAGCACTTGGAGCAGTCGTAGATGGTTGTCCAGCTAATTTAAAGCTTAGTGAAGAGGACATTCAGATTGAATTGAATAAAAGGAGACCTGGAACAAGTGCACTTACAACATCCAGACAAGAAGGAGATAAGGTAGAATTATTATCCGGAATATTTGAAGGAAAGACAGATGGTACACCAATTGCTGGAATCGTATATAACACTAATCAAAAATCAAAGGATTATTCAAATATAAAAAGCACTCCAAGACCAGG
>CAJOMK010000174.1 GCA_905235495.1 uncultured Methanobrevibacter sp. | reverse complement strand
TTTTCCTCTTTCATGAGTGATTGCCCTTCTATAGACATTTATCAATTCTTCTTCAATTTCATCTTCTCTTAAAATACGTTCTGCTCCTGAGATGTGTTTACCTCTCTCTTCATGAGGGCCTCCCTTTGAGCATCGCATTTTTATACTGTACATCATAATCTTGCCTATTAAATTTTTACTATACTATTTGTCTTTTATAATTATTAATGTTTAATACGAATTTAATATGAAAATGCCTAATTGACATGATGATTTTTTGCTGAAAATTTTAATTTAACTTATTGATTTAAGATATATTTAAAATGATAGTTGGATATGTAAACTATATTTTAATTAGGTATAATTATTATTAAATTGAATCATTTTACAAATCATATATTTTAAATTAAGAGTATCTACATAAAAGAATTAAAATTTTTAATTTTAGTAAAATTTTTTAAAAAATAGAGGGAGAAAAATAAGATAATAAATATAGAATAAAATACAAAAGGTTGATAAAAATTTGAAAAATTAAAATTTTAAAAAATAAGAAAATTAGATGTTTGAATTAAACATCTATTGATTAGTTAAATTGTTTAGTTATTGATTGCATCCTTGACCTTATCAAAGATTCCCTTTTTGTAGACCTTGATTTCGTCTCCACTTATTTCTCCAAATTGAATCAAGAGTTTTTTCTGTTCTTTGGAGAGTTTTTGAGGAACAACAACGATAATGTTTACATAAAGGTTACCTTTACCAGCACGTCTCATATAAGGCATACCTTGGTCTCTTAACCTGAATGTGGTTCCGCTTTGGGTTCCAGGTGGAATCTTGAGCTCAACTTCTCCATTGATGGTTGGAATATCAACGGTGTCACCTAAACTTGCTTGGACGAAACTGATCTGTTTTTCATAGTAAAGGTTAGCACCATCCCTTTCAAAGTATTCATGTCTTTTGATGTAGATTTCCACATAAAGGTCTCCGGTTCTTCCACCAACATCTCCAACATTTCCTTCGTTGGAAACTCTTAAACGGTTTCCGTTTTCAAAACCTGCTGGAATCTTGATGTTGAGGGTTTTGCTTTCCTTGATGGTTCCTCTACCTTTACAGTTGTGACATGGCTCTTTGATGATTTGACCTGTACCGCCACACTCACCACATTGAACAACATTCATTACTTGTACCAATACGCTTTGTCTGATTTGTTTTCTTTGACCGGTACCTCCACAGGCAGGACAGGTTTCAACTTCAGTTCCAGGTTCTGCTTTTGAACCTTCACAAACAGGACAGAATACATCATGTCTAACGGTTATCTCTTTTTCAACACCATTTGCTGCCTCTTCTAAGGTAATTTGAATTTCGGTGTAGATGTCGCTTCCTCTTCTTGGTCCAGCACTGTGGAATCTTGATCTACCTGTACCAAATCCAAAGAGATCGAAGATGTCTTCTATTCCCCCTCCTCCAAATCCTTGGAAGATGTCTTCAAAGTTTACGTTTCTAAAGATGTCTTCGTTAGAGAAGCCTTCCATACCTGCATGACCGAATTGATTATATCTTGACCTTTTCTCTTCATCGGATAAGACAGCGTAAGCTTCACTGATTTCCTTGAACTTTTCAGTAGCTTCCTCTTTTTTATCCTCTTCCACAACATCAGGATGGTATTTTCTAGCTAATTTACGATAAGCCTTTTTGATTTCCTTCTCATCAGCAGTTTTATCTACTCCGAGAACTTCATAGTAGTCATGCTTCTCTGCCATTTCGTCACCTATAAAAATTATTAATGATTGATTATCAGTTTAGAATAAAGTTTTTTTTTTCATTTTCATTATTGTTTCAATTGTAATTTTAGAAATAGTATAGAACTATTAATTAAAATTTAATTAAATTTTACTTAATAATAAGTTACTAAATTAATTATTAGTTAATTTTAATATTTAAATTTAATTTATTTTTCAATATTTAATAAAAAGAATTCTTTTTAGACATTGAAAATGGTTATAGTAGCTAAGAATTTTATAAGGAGGAATGTCTAAAAGAATTCAATTTATTATTTTTGAGAGGGTTATAAACATTATATAAATCAATAAAATAGATTAAAATAAATTTTAATCTATAATAAGTTGTGATTTATTTATTTTTTCTCTTCGAATTCAGCATCGATAGTGCCGTCATCATCATCTTGTGGGTCTGCTCCTGCATTAGAATCAGCACCTGCTGCTCCAGCCGCATCTTGTGCTGCTTGGTGAGCTGCTGCAGCTTCTTGGTAGATTCTTACACCGATGTTTTGAACTACTTGAGTAAGTTCATCTGTTTTCTCTTTGATTGCTGCAATGTCATCGCCACTAATTAATTCTCTGAGTTCAGTAACTAATTTTTCAATGTTGGACCTTTCGTCATCAGAGACTTTGTCTTTGATTTCGTCTTCATCGATGGTTTTTTCTGCAGTGTAAATCATAGAGTCCGCATTGTTTCTTACTTCAATCTCTTCTTGTTTCTTCTTATCTGCTTCAGCATTCATTTCTGCTTCTTTA
>CAJOMK010000173.1 GCA_905235495.1 uncultured Methanobrevibacter sp. | reverse complement strand
ATTCAATGAGAATATGGTTGATTTGATGATACCCTTTAAAAACAGGGACTACTATACTAAAGAAATGAAAGGCTCATATTCAATTAAATATGTACTTCCCGCACTCTATCCCTATGATGCGGAACTTGACTATTCAGAATTATCTTTAATTCATAAGGGAGATGAGGCTTCAAATGCATTTTTAAGTTTAAATGATAAGACACCCGATGAGCAAGCTGAAATTAGAAAAGCATTGCTTGAATACTGTAAGTTAGATACCTATGCGATGGTAAAGATATGGGAGAACTTTAAAGAAATTGTGGAATAAATGAAGGAAAATTAGATAGAACTTCAATATGTAGGAACTCTTTATAACAAAGTTTGGTAATTTAACTTAATCTGAGATATAAACTTATATTACTAACATTATATAGTACAATTATATATAAAATGTTTGTAAAATGAACTCTTCAAATTATATTGTCTGTTTAAAAGTGCTTGTGGTGAAATTTTGAAATTTAGAGGTAAGAAATATAATGCAAGATATATTGCATGGTTAATATTAAACATATTGGTTCTAATAGATATCGTTTGCATTTTGCTTTTAATCTGTTTTGAACTTCCTTCAGATATAGCATGGGCTTTATATATTTTTGATTTGATGGTATGTTTTATTCTTTTAGGTGAATTCTGCATTAATTTATACCTGTCAAAACCCAAAAGGGTATTTTTAAAGCAGAAAAGCAATTGGATAGATCTGATTGCAGCTATTCCATTTGATTTGATTTTGCCTGCAATATTTGCCTCAGCTCGTTTTTTAAGGCTGATTAGACTGCTTAAATTTTTACGTGTATTTGTTCTTTTCAGCAAATTCTTTGACAGCCTCAATATATTCCTTAAAAAAAGTAACCTCGACAAGATATGTCTTGGAATAATATTTACGGTGTTAATTTTCACTATGTTGATGTATTTTTTCGGTCCCTCCTATGATTTATTCGATGATTTTTATTTCGTTGTAGTAACATTGACTACTGTTGGATATGGTGATATTACACCAGTCACATTTAATGAAAAGATTATTGCATTGATTTTAATCATTGTAGGAATATTTATATTTTCCATGATAACCGCAGCAATATCCTCTTATTTGACAGACCGACTGATTTCTGAAGATGAAAAGGTTGATGAGGAATTAATCAAAAAACATCTGAATTCAATAAGTGAAGAGCTTAAGGAAATAAAAAAAGGAAAATTCAAAATTGCGAGAGCAAAATGAAATGTTAACTAATGAGATTTTAAAGTTAAATGATATTTTGAAAAAATAGGAAGTGATGATTATGGGATTATTCAATAAAACTTCAGATTATCAAAAGGCATGTGAAAATAAAATTAAGGAGCTATGCGGTGGCTTCATGCCAAGCGATTATTTTACTGAAAAGGCATATTCATATAAATATGAAAAGAATCCTTCCAATGTTAATGAAAAAGCTATTTTAAAAGAGGAATGTCTCAATGGAACACTGGCTTTGGAAGATATTGAAAACCGTATTGATGAATTACTGCAGATGGACTGCAATGCTCTTAATTCAAAAATCAGGAAAAAATATCACCGTGACACCAGTGAATTTAAAACACAAAAGGATATAGATAATTTTCTGGGTCCAAGCTATTATTTGAAGTATCATGAAAAACTTGAGCAGAAAAGACTTAAATATGAATCAGAAATAGAAAAAAACAAACAGAAGGAATTGGAGATTTATTCCAAATATAATATTTATCAGGGGGTCACTGTTAAGGTAATACTTCCAGAAAAGGAAATAAAACTCAAATATATTGATAATACTCTATCAAGGGGTGTTGCAACAAAATATTTTGGACTCATTGGATTAGCCATTCAGGATGAAATTCAGCAGGAGGAAGTAAACAGAACAATTTCAACACAAATGCTTGTGGTGGATAATGGAATAGTCTTTAAAAATGCTCAAAAGGATGGGAAAGATTTAAGGATTCCTTATGAATCCATCATATCAGTTGAACCCCATGTCAATAATAATTTGAAAATAATACTTCTTGAAAACCAGATAATATACATGGGATTTGTTGTTGTATCAATATGGGATGCTGTAAACACTCAGGATCTTATCAATGCCCAATTCATGGAAGTTGTCAATCAGAATGCTAGAGGACGAGAATTTGAAGAAAAAGGTTGGGATGAGATTTCTCAAAATGAACCATCAAACAAAGTTTCCGATGCAGATGAGCTTTTAAAATATGTTGAATTGTATGAACAGGGTTATTTGACGAAAGAAGAATTTGAAATGGAAAAATACAAAATTTTGCATGGAAAAAAAGATATTCTTGAATGTCCTAATTGCAATACTCCTCTTAAGTACGATGATCAGAAATTTTGTATGAATTGCGGCAGTAAATTAAATTAATTTGAAAGAATTTTCCTATTTTTTTTTAATTTACTTTTATCTTGATGATGTGGAACTTGATTTTATCTAGTCTTTGGTTTATAAGAATGTATTTTTAAATTTAAAGATAATGCATCGAATAAAGACTGAAAT
>CAJOMK010000172.1 GCA_905235495.1 uncultured Methanobrevibacter sp. | reverse complement strand
AATTGAATATCCTGATGAATGCCATAAAGGAATAATCAAAGCAGATAGTGAGAAGGTTAATGAATATATTGCAAATGAGATTATCAATGCAGTTTATTCCGGAACAAGTGATAATAGACAATTGGATACAGATTTAATAGTAAATCATAAAATGGATCCAAAATACTTGGCTCAAGATTCAAAACTAATAGTTGACGGACATGGATCAGATATGAAAGAATCATATGGTTCATACACCACACAGCAACTATTATACATGAGTTCTTCATATATATCAGGCTATAGTCTTGAAGTTCCCCCATACTTTGAAGCACCAGACAATCCTCAAAAATATTCAAGTTTCAATAGATGGAGTTATTCATTCAATAATTGGTACAAAATGGCAGATATAGTTGTAGACTATATGAATAAGTATGGAAAGGCACCTGACTCCATTAATTACGAAGGTGCAACCATTGGATATTACGATTTGGTTTATAATTTTGCCTTGCTTACAGAAGATGACACAAGTGCAAGCACTATGAACTTCCCTTCAAAAATGGACTTCCATAAATACTATGATAATTTACTATTCAGCCTATTGCCAATAGCTATCTTACTCATTGCATTAATAATAGTGTTGTTGATTATTAGAAAAATTATCCGAAGTATTAAAAGAAGAATCAGAAGAAGAAGAAGAAGAAAAGAAAGAAGATATATGGAAAAAAGGCAAAATGCAATGTATGGTAGGAATCCTAGAAGATTGTGCAATAGCAGCGATTCAAGATATTATTCAGATTATGATTATCCTCCTAATCAACCAAGAAGATTGAATAAACAGCAAAGAAGACGCAGATAAACAAACAGATATAAATTACAATTTTTATTATTAAATATTAAATAAAACAAGGAGTTTAAAAATGACAAACACTCAAAAAACACAGGAAAATGAAGAGTACATAAATAGTTTAAAGGATGAAATAAGCTATTTGAAAGAGATTCTTGCCAGCAAACTCTTTGAAGAAGATCATTTAATAAATTTTACCTGCAAACAGATAGAAACAGATTATGCATTAAAATTTGGTGTATATAAATACAAAATTAAGGAATACAAGCTTAAGATTAAGAAAACCAAAAGAACAAGCCAAATGATTAAAAAAATGATTGAAAAGCAATTTGCAAACCAATTCAAAGATCCGAATCTTGAAGAAAACCAAATAAAAATTAACCAAACAAAAATCAACAAGCCAAAAATCAATATGGGCAAGATTGAAAGCCATATTGCAAATGAGTTTAAAGAGGAAGAAAACGAGTTGGAAACTGAAACTGCAAAAGTCAACATCCTCATTGAAGAGCATAAAAATAATCTTAATAATAAGCAGGATTTCAAGGAATTGGACACTATCTATAAGGATTGCATAAGAAAGATCCATCCAGATTTACTGTTCGAACCAACAACATATGAAGAAAACTTATTCTATAGCTCCAAAGAAGCATATGAGGATAGGAATTTAGAAGAGTTAAAATCCTCACAAAATTTAATAAATAGGCATCAAATCAATAAGGTTCCACAAACAGCAGAGGAATTTGAGAGATTTAGGGATAAGTTGGAAATCAATATTGAATTGGAAGATAAGGAAATTTCCGAAATCATCAAATCCAAACCCTACACACAACAAAAATTCCTATTGGACAACAAAAAGGTCAATAGCTATAGAGAAGGATTGGTAACATCCCTATTGGAAGTCGAAAAGGAATACATCAGAATCAATAAGGAATTGACTGAATTAAAAAAAGAGAATAATCTTAGTTATAAGCTTGATTTAACTAAAGAAAACTAATTTTGAATCATGTCTGTATTGAAGAACATGACATAAGCATCAGATCCGTCTTCATAATAGTTTGGAACTTTCCTATCAATTTTAAATCCGAACTTTTCATAAAAGGCTACAGCAACATCGTTATTTGATTTCACTTCCAAAGTGATTCTATGAATATCACAATTCTTAAATATTGATACAGCCATCATAAGTAGGCGGGTTGCTATATGTTGACCACGGAATTTCTTATCAACTGCAAGAACTATTATATGACCTAAACCTTCTTCTTTTACCCAAAATATGATATATCCAACAACTTCACCATCTTCAACTGCAACAAGAAAACCAGCACCTATATCATATAGCTGCTGAAGAATGGTAACTTCATAAGGTGTTGAAAAAGACTCCACTTCAATTTGATAAACCCTTCCTAAATCAGAAGGGGCAAATTCACGAATAAACATATAATAACCTAAAAAATTTAAATAAATATTATATTTAATATGACATTTAATTTGACCTTTACTATGACATTTAATTGATTTGATTTTAACTTGTAAATTTACTATTATAATTATATACTTTACTCTATTAAAAAGATTTCTAAAAATAAAATTAAAATATGAAATAAAAGCATATGTGAAATTATTCTCAATTAAATAGAATAGATTAAATTATTAGAAAATAGATATAAGTATACCAGTAAAAAAAAAAAAAAAAAAAAAAAAAAAAAAAAAAAAAAAAAAAAAAAAAAAAAAAAAAAAAAAAAAA
>CAJOMK010000171.1 GCA_905235495.1 uncultured Methanobrevibacter sp. | reverse complement strand
AAATACAAACAGGCAAACTAATAAGCTCAAAATGAAATAGGATATCCTGTATTGAATAAAATAAGGAACAGAAAAAAGAATAGAATTAAAAAAAAGAATAGAAATAAAAAAAAGAATAGAAATAAAAAAAATACAAATAAAATAAAAAAAAAGTAAAAGACTTACTCAAAATCAAGAAGGTTTTCTATATCATTATAAATGACTTTCAAACCGCACATTGAAGGTACGTAATTCGCTGCCTTAGCAGAATTGACTCCAATGACTTCATATCCCATCTGTTCTATTGGAGCAACTACCATACAAGTGTCACAACAGATTTTACCTCCTGCACTTTCAATAGCTTCCAAGTAGCCTAAACGTTTAGCTGCTTCCTTAATATTGATTGATGTACAGACCCAAAGCTCATTTTTGATCTTTTTGCCTTTGACAATCTCAGCCACTTCCTTTACTTCTTCCAATGAAGCATGAGGGCAGCCTAAACAGACTAAATCTGCATATCCATCAGCTGTTGAAAGTTTTTCTCTGGTATCAATTATGTCATCTTTGGTGATTGTAATCTTGTCTTCCACATTGCCAACATCAGCAGACTTGTACTCTGGAGTGATGTCTTCCACATGGTATAATGCCACTGCACCACTTGAAGCCAAAGCTGCACCAAGAGCCTTTAGATTACCGTTTTCAACTTGATAGGACTTGTTCTCTATTCTAAAGTAAGGGACTCCATCCTTAACAACCTGTCCAACTACATATCCCAATGCACCGAAATCAGCTCTTTCAAGTTCACATTCAACATCCACCAAGAGGTTTGCTGTTCTGTTTTCATCTAAATGGAAACCATATAAAGGAGTTTTCCCCACAATAGCTGCAGCTAATGCACCAGACCCTCCTTCACGATTTGTCTTTGCACCGATTACTGAATTGACATATGCAACTGCAGAAGATTCAGACCATGAAACATGATCTCCTAATCTTGGAACATTTCCAATCAAGTAAGGGGTGCATGTACAGGTGGTGCTTATTCCAAGTGCACCATATGCATTACAGATATCCACTTGCTTTTTAGCGAATTCGGATGGAAAACCGAAATCCTCCCAATTGTCAAGGTCGGTTCCAGCAGGATTTAATGTTGCAGAAATTGTTGAAATCCCACTTTTGTCGCTTATTGTACCGTTATCATTATAGATAATCTCAGCAGTGCTTGCAAGGTCTTCAAGATATTCAAGACCTGCTTGGCCTATGGTCTTATAGGATACTCCTGAAACCTGTGCATACTTGATGTCTACAAATTTCTCTGCACCGTAAATGTCTCCAAGTGCAATCAGAATATCCATACTTTTTCTAATGGTTTCTCCATATTCTCCATTAGCCATCTTTTCTTCTTCTTTGGTTAAAAACATGATAATCACTGAATTTGAACTTTCTTTTAAATCTCTGATTTTTAAAATAATCTTTTAGAATAATCTCTCTAAGTAATTATAAATTTGTTTATATGTATATTTATATTTAAATATTCCATTTAAATGAGTTGATTTAATAAAAACAATATTATATTAATTAAGTTAAATATAAAATGAAATTCGTGAGAATGGAATTATAACAATAATTAGAAAACCTTCATGTACAGAATGTATGAGAAATGGAAGAACTAAAAGAAAAAAGAGAAGAATGGAATGAAGAAAAAAGAAGAGACTGGAAAAACTAAAAGAAAAAAGAGAAAAATGGAAAGAAGAAAAAAGAGGAAAACTGGAAAAACTAAAAGAAAAAAGAGAAAAATGGAATGAAGAAAAATAAATAAAAATAAGTAATGATAAGAATAATCAATCCAATTAAATGGTGGAATTCAATTTTTCCATATCCACCTTTGTAAAGTAAAGCAGCACTTCTTGATCCATGACTTCCAGTGGGGAATCTATACCACTTTCATCCCAATAAACAACATAAATGTTTTTATCAGTATTATTGGCTATGAATCCATCAATTTCTTCCAGATTCAGATTCTTAAAATCATAGGATTCATGAAGTCTCGCCATCTCAACACCAAACACCTCACTTGTATTTAAGCAATACATATCCGTTTCATTGGAATATGATAGGAAGTAGCAGATGTCTTTTCTTGTAGGCACTATCAAAATAGAATTCTCATCTTGAGTGATGTTGTCAAAGTACTCCTTTTGTATGATTCCATTGTGATAATCCTTTTCATATGTGTTAATTGTATTTCCAATTCCTGAAATAAGGAGCAATAATATCAACGCTAAAGAGATTGCAAATAGCTTTTTATCCTTAATTTTGCCTAAAACAATTGATAATGTCAACAACAATACACCTGCAGCAGGCATTATATATCTTGCATCCATAATCGGTGTAAAAAGCACTGAAATTATAATTCCCAAAGCGATTGTTCCAAGATAAACTCCAAAACCACTTGAAATGATGAATTTCTCTTTCTTTTCAAAGATTTTAGATTCCTTTATGAAAATAATTAGGAATGCTATCAAAAACAATATTGAAATCATTCCCATCCATAGGGTCCAATTAAATCCATAATATCCAAAAAAGAGGATTGCCTTTTCTAAAGTCACACCAGTAATCCAATAGCTTTCC
>CAJOMK010000170.1 GCA_905235495.1 uncultured Methanobrevibacter sp. | reverse complement strand
TTTTATTAATTTTATAATATTCTCAGATGCTTTTCCATCATCGAATTCATTGTATTTCTCTTTGAAAGCCTGGTATTTATCGCCATACTTTTCAAAATACTCTTCTTCTATATTGTTTTTGATAAAATCAACAAGTTCTTCAGTGGTTTCTATAAGAGGTCCTGGAACTGTGTTTATATCAAAATAAAAGTCTCTTAAATTGTCCTTGTAGAATTCCATATCGTAAGTGAAGAATAACATCGGCCTGTTCAATAAGGCATAATCAAACATTACGGAGGAGTAGTCTGTTATCAGAATGTCTGAAATCAAGTACAACTCTTGAATATCCCATTTCTCATTGCATTCAATTACGAAATCCCCATAATCATCCCAGTTGATCTTGTCCTTTACAAGATAATGGAATTTCACAATCAAAACATAGTCATCGGATAATGCATTTTTCATTGCATTAAAATCCATTCCTGTTGCAAACTTGTAAACTCCGCTATCGTAGTATTCATTATCTCGCCATGTCGGCGCATAAAGTATGATTTTTTTATCCTTATCTATACCAAGTCTTTCTTTTATCTCATTTATCTTGGTTTCATTGTTTTCATTAAGCAGAATGTCATTTCTAGGATAGCCTATCTCAAGCATTTCACCTTTGAATGCAAAGGCCCTTTTGAATATTTCAGAGGAGTAGCTGTTTTGAGAAATCAGATAATCCCATGCGGATGAATTTTTGGCAAAATTCTCCCTGTATTTTTCAATATTCTGATGGCCGCTCATGTTCACCTTTTCCATGTCCAAGGCAAGCTTTTTAAGAGGGGTTCCATGCCATGTTTGAATGTATTTTGTTTTTTTATTCTTTCTTAAGTAGTATTGATGCCTTGAATCGAATATCCAGAACTTGCTTCTTCTGCTGTAATAGAGAAATTTGAATCTGGACCTTTTTATTTTCTCTCCACTGCCTGGAATCTCGATTGATGGATTCTGGAAAGACCAGATGCATTTGTATTTCTTATCCAGACCCTGTTTAACCATTTCTTCATAGATATATCTTGGGTTTCCAGTATAGTTACGGCCGTTGCTGGATTCAAATAATATTATATTGTCTTTTACAGGAATGAAAACTGAGCCTATCCTGTATGCCGCAATTGCCAGATCTCTGATAATTTCCTTTACTGTTGGCATGATTTTGTTCCCGTTTTATTTTATGCTTTGTTTTCCAATTCTTCAACTAACAACTGAGCGTTTTCCCAGTCTGTGTGGTCGTCTATTTCAGTCCATTTAAGGCCGTTGGTTAATACATAGTCGATGATTGTGGTTTCACTCAGGTCCTTGTATGCAAAGTCATAGTAGTTTTGAGGATCTTCATCAATCTTGTCTTCGAGTATTCTGTTGAATTGGACAAGGTCGTCTTTTACCACTTTGGAGACTCCGATGAATTCACCTGTTGAAGATGGAATGTCAAGGCCTTTTCCAATGTCTTCGATTTTTCCATTAGCTATTGTATTGTCTTCATTGAATGATTCATTTGCAATTATGAGCTTGAATGACTCTTCATTGAGCTCTTTGAAATTGTCTACAATCATTCCAGTATTGCGACATTCTGCAAGTCTTGATATGATTTCAGGATCCACAACATTGTCTCCGTTTACCAGAATGAAGTCGTCCTTGTCGTTTTCCTCGATGTATTTGCTTGCAATGTAGGTTGATACTGAGGTATTGGTGACGTCGTATTTTTCGTTTTCCAATATTGTGATTTCAATATCATATTTTTCAGCTATTTGAGGACAGATTTCCTCAACGGTTTCCTTTTTATATCCTACAAGCACTATGAATTTCTTCATTCCCGCATCTATGCAGTTCTTAATCATTCTCTCAAGCAAGGTCATGTCGTTTATTTCAAGAAGCGCCTTTGGAATGTTGTCAGTCAATGGTCTGAGTCTGGTTCCCATTCCAGCAGCCAATATTACGCCTATCATTTTATCACACTATTAATTTAAAAAATTTGATTTTATAATCTTTATTCGATGTTATCCCATAAGGTTCTGAAAGCTCTTTTAGGAGGGATACGGTTTATAATGACATCATATACGAAGTCCACGATGACGCTTTTCGTATTATAGTTGTTGCAGATGTCCTTCATTGCCCTGATGGAGTTCTTTCCTTCAAATATGACTCCGCTGGCCTTTTCATCAATAATCAGTCTTTGGCCGTACAATACTCCAAGAGTATGGTTTCTGCTTTCCATTGAAGTTGAAGTAAGCACCAGGTCTCCAAATCCGCAGTATTCGCTTGCAGTTGACTCATCTCCCCCAATGCTTTTAATGATGTCCTTGGTTTCGGTAAAACCTTTGGTAAGAACTCCATATCTTGCGTTTTCATTGATGTTCATACCCTCGCAGATACCATTAGCTATTGCATTGATGTTCTTTGTAACTCCGCATATCTCAAGTCCCACAACATCATCAATGATTTTCACCTTGAATTGAGGAGTATTCAGCACTGATTTGACTATTTCCACATTTTCACGGCTTCTTGATGCTATATTTGACACAGTAGATAATCTAAGCATGATTTCAGATGCGAAGTTAGGACCTGACAGTGCCACATACTGGTCATCGAAATACTCTTCAATGAGA
>CAJOMK010000169.1 GCA_905235495.1 uncultured Methanobrevibacter sp. | reverse complement strand
ATCTTGCCTCCGTATTCTCCATAGATTCCACACTTGTCTCCCTTGTCGCTGCTATCAAAATTATCAAAGCCGTAAACCTCTTCCATTTTAATCCAGAATTTCTCCAAAGCCTCTCCTGAGAGCACTAATCCGCAATCCTTGCAATAGATTTCATCATTCTCATTGACTACATTGGTACTGCCACAATCTGGACATTTGATTTTTCCTGTGAAATCTCTACGCTCTATTTTCATTTTTTCACCTCTTTTACATAATGTATAATATTTTATTTCATATTGCTAATAATCTTTTATGTTTGTTTTTTTTAGACGACCCTCTAAACTCATTTTTTAGTCTTATATCTTTAGAAAATTTAATCTTTTTTTAAAATTTTTAATCACATGAATATTTTAAATAGATGTCTAAAGCTTGAATCGGTTGCAAAACCGTTACAACAAGCTAATGAAAAGGGTAGTTAATATAAGATATGACTTGAGAAAATTTTGGAGAACTGGTTTTTAATTAAAGGGGAAGAAAACAATGATGGTTTTTGTTGCATATGACATAAGAGACACACCAACACGCACTGCTTTTACAAGAAGGCTTCAGCATTATGGATTGCACAGGATTCAAAAGTCAATATTCTGCGGCTATCTTGAGCTTGATGAAAGACTGGATCTTGCAGGTCAATTTGATGCATATTTGTCTTGTGATAAGGATAGCATCATACTTATTCCTGCTTGTGAGTCATGTGTTGCTTCTATTTTAACAGATGGTCAATTAAAAGTCCCTGAAGAAGTAGAATATGCTTTTTTATGAACTCTTTTTTAATTTATTTTAATACTAATTTTATTTGAGGAAATCATATGAGAATAATAGTCGACGGCTTTGGAAAAACAGTGGCTAAAAGAGACAATCAAATAGTAATCAAGGAAAACGGTAAGGAGGAGGACTATTTTAGAATAGATGAAATATCACAAGTATTGATAACCGGCAAGGGATCAATAACCTTTGATGCATTATCCTTATTGGCAGAGCATGAAGTGGATTGTGTATCAATAAACTGGAAGGGACATGTGGATTACAGGTTATCAGCACCTGAGAGAAAAAACGCTCTTGTGAGAAAGGAGCAGTATTTTGCATTGATGGATTCAAGAAGCGGGCATCTGGCCAGGTCATTTGTCATGGCAAAGATTGAAAACCAGAAGGCTGTGCTTGGAACCCTTGCAAAATCAAGAGAAGATAATGATTTTATTCTAAGGCAGAGATACAAGCTGTCAGATCTTCTTCAAAACCTTGAAATCATGGAGGATAAAAAGTCAGATGAAGTCAGAAACAATATAATGGGAATTGAAGGTCAATCAAGTGCTGAATACTGGGCGGCACTGACACATGTCATAGATGAGAAGTGGGGCTTTGAAAACAGGTCAGGAAGATATGCTGCAGATCCTGTAAACTCTCTATTGAACTATGGATATGCTATTATGGAAAGCGAGATATGGAAAAGCATATATCTTGCAGGGCTTGACCCATACTGCGGATTTCTGCATAGCGAGAGATACGGAAGGGCTAGTCTGGTCTTCGATCTTATCGAGGAGTTCAGACAGCAGATTGTGGACAAGACGGTTCTTTCAATAGTAAACAAGAACAGCATCAATCCAGTGGATGATTTTGAATTCAGGGACAATATGGTCATGATAAACGACAAGGCAAGAAGACTCCTGATTTCCAAGATACTTGACAAAATCACTTCTAAGATCCAGTTCAATGGTTCCAATATGTCTTACAGTGATATTATCCAGTATCAAGGAAGACAGATAGCTAATTATCTGACAACTGGAGAGGAGTATGTTGGATTTTCATTAAGGTGGTGATTTTTTTCGGCGATTAATCGATATATCGATTATCGCTTATTATTTTTCCAACTGTTAATGTTTAAATCTATTTTTTTTTCAATTGGTTAATGTGTAAATTTATTATTTGATTAATGTATAAATTTATACATTGTTTGGTGGAATACTTACAAATTCTGCTTGTATTTCAAGTGTATTTTTTCTAAAAAAAGCAATTTTCAAAGAAGCATTATTCATTCTTGTTTGTCCAAATGACTTTATTTTATTTATTCTTACTTATTTTAAATTATTTGGGATATATTTTTTTAAGAAATCAAGATTATTTATTTAAATTCTATAAATTTTAATCAATTTTATCAATTTTTATTTTTTTCCATTTTGTGCAAGTCATCGATTTTTTAGGATTTTTTGCAAATTATTCAAATTTCATTGCTTTTTTAAAACTTATTTTTTGGACATATTTTGCTTTTATTTCCCATATTTTTATTTATAAATTGTAAATAATATGTTTAATTTCTTATTTTGGATATTTCAATTGATTTCCATTTGATTTTTTAATGGAAATGTATTTATATTAATTGTGCAATACTATATAAATAGGGGTTCTATTTTATGACTTGCACAAGAGCTCCTAAAATCCAAGCAATATTTCGAATTATTTGCCCTATTTCGGGCAATTTTCGGGGCTATTGCAAAACACTGTCCACTAAAACAAGGATTGCGACTTCTATATGTTGATCTGATTTCGATAAAGTCTTTCAAGATTGCAAAACACTGTCCACTAAAACAAGGATTGCGACGATCTT
>CAJOMK010000168.1 GCA_905235495.1 uncultured Methanobrevibacter sp. | reverse complement strand
CCTGAAAGTTTCATTAAATCATCTTTTTTAAGGTCAATAACATCTTTTAAATTGTTTAGTGATAGTTCATCTACGATTTTTTCTGCAGTTTTTGAGCCAACTCCTCGACAACAGTAACACAAAAATCTGAATGCGGAATTGCCCTCTGATTTGGGGAATGATTTTGCAACAGCCTTGTCATCTAGGCACTTTTTAGTCTGTTGTTCCATTACTTCAAATGCTGTTTTCCTGTCAGGAACACGTATTACTGTTGTAAATGTATTCAATCTAGAAATAGCACCGTAAAATTGTTCCTTACTGAAAGATACACCTGTACTGTAGTATCTGTCGCTACAAATTTTCTTCATATCTTCATCGGTGCCTTCTATTATTACGAAATGATGCTCGAATTGGCTTTGTTGGTCTATCGCCTGATTGAACACTCTTCCTTCAGTTACTGAATTTATAAAATCAGACATTGTTTTATACTCGAATACTACTTGTTTTTCATCCTCTTCAAAGATATAATCCCCAGTTTCTAACTCTACAATCGATACACTGTTTTTCAATGAGAAGTAAAAGATTGCAGGTTTTATTCTGTCGGTTTCTCTTGAATCTACAAAAACTTTCATTTTAACCATACCTCCATTAGAATTTATTTGAAAAATTGTCTTAGCAGCAGATTTTCCTGAAGAATTTTAAATGTCTATTAACATTGATTTCTTCAAGAAACATCTAATCCACTTGATCAAGATGATGATAGGAAAACATTATTGTTTCCCATTCAAAGTTCATCTCTTCCATCATCCATATCATCGTTCTCAAAATATCGTTCAATTAGTGAAAATATCACTAAAATTAAATATACTATAACAACTCCAATTAAAACATAAGATTCCATTGTTTTCTCCTTTTATTTGCTTAAAGCTGATATTAACCCATTAATTAACAAAAATATGACTATTGCACTACACCACCAAAGAATACCTGTCAATCCCAAGTAAGATGCAATAGCACCTGCTACAACAATTACAACACCTATTCTAATCACTATAATTGCGATTATGAATAGTATGAATCCTACAACTCCGTAAGCTTCTAAATCAAGCATATTATCATCTTCTTTGAATTTTGTCTACTCTTCTTTTTTAATGACAGTAACTGAGAAGGCATAGTATTCATTTTCAAATACTAATTTTCCGACATCTCCTTCATTTGCTCCATCTTCTTCCATGTTGTATGCGATAGTTGCAAGTACCTCATTGAGTTTCATATTCAATAATTCTTTATAACCTGATTCTGATTCATTTCTTGTTTCTTCACTCATTCTATCACCTTTTCCATAAGTTCTCTTCCTTTTCTTTTGCTAATGTAGTGTTCCGTTGGTTTTTTTATAATTAAACTTATCATATCGTTGCCATCTACATGAATACTATTTATATCGTAGGTATTTCCATCTAAATCAATGATATGAATGTCCATAATGTTTTTATTAATCATTTTATCACCTGATTCGATTTTTCGTGATTTTACACCATTTATTAAAAATATTGTTATTTTTACAAATTTTAGCTCGAATTTTACTATTGAAATTATCAATGAGTTGGTTAATCTAAACAATAGGTCTTGTTACAAGTTTGTTTAAAATTAACAACTCATTCACTAATTTAATCAACTAGTTTTTTGTAATAAAACTCAACTAATCGATATAGATTAATTTAAACCCATTTCATAAAGTATTAAATCAACCTTTGATATGTCCCAACCGTATTTTCTTAGCTCATTTACCATATGGATTGCATGAGCTTCCTGTTTAAATCGATAGAACACTACTCTTTCACCTTTAATCCTTTTTTCCACGATGTAATATCCATTGACACAACTGTAATTTTTGGGTTTAACTTTATTTTCATCGATAACATCGGAAATACAGTTTAAATCCCAGTTTACAGCTTTACATAATGCTACGATTATTTGAGCTGTTACTTCTTCACTGAATCTGCCAACAACAGTGGTTTTATGACCGTATTGTTTTTTTACAATAAAATCATCATTTTTAGTTCTAGTGTAAAATTTAGCTCCACTAGAATTCATGTGTCTAGGAGCAGATATATCGCCATTATCTAATGCTTCAGCTCTTAAATAAGAATATTGCCTTGCATTTAAGCCATTATATCGTTTTACATCTTCTCCAGTGATATTAGGATTATTATAATCTTTTACAAAATCTTCATATACACTAATCATATCTATCAGCTCGTTTTTTCAATATTTTTAAGATATTTTGTTCTTTTCTCCTTAATTCACGAATTATATATTCAGTATCCTTGATCTCTTGAGTTATAACATTGAAGTTCAAATCTACAATGACATCCTCAGGTTTAGTGATGTATTCATTTAGCGCATTGATTTTTGGAACTGGTACTAATTTACCTTTAATGCAAAGTGTCCTAGAATACTTGAAATCAACGATTTCTGATAGTACTTCAAAATAGTACACTTTTCTTTGTTTTAATTCTTCCAAATGTTTTAATTCAAAGTTTATATCTTTTAATAAACTAGAATATGTCGAATTAATTGGAATCCAAAACTCACAAGTATTAAAATGTCTACACAAGTGATGATTTGGATAAGACTCACATTTTATCATATTTATCAGCTCGTTTTGTAAGGTAA
>CAJOMK010000167.1 GCA_905235495.1 uncultured Methanobrevibacter sp. | reverse complement strand
GTATTGATTTTTGTCTTTTATATCTTTGTATTTTATGCATTCTTTAGAATAATATGTCGAAAATTTAAGGAATCAGATTTAGGATCAAAAATTAAAATTCAAAAGTCAAACGAAAAAATTATCAAATCAAGAGAAAAAATTCAAAACTTAAATCAAAAAATCTTCAAATCAAAAAAATATGATTTTAATTAAATAAGAATGAATTTTATTTCAATTCTTTTTTATTTTTTTTATCATTTTATCCTTTTATTTTCTTTTTTTATTCATTTTTTATTTTTTATTTAATCTTATAGTATAGTTTCAAATGAATAAAACTAATCTATTACTTTATTTCACTGTTTTAAGCCATATTTTTCTCGATTAAATATTAAATTTTATATAGATTAAATAATAAAACTTAAATTGTATATTTATTATTATAATAAATTGATTTTTTATAAATTTTAATATTCTTTAAGGAAGTTTAAAAATGAAATCTGTAGCTATTAATGGATTTGGAACTATTGGTAAAAGAGTGGCTGATGCTGTAGCTGCTCAAGATGATATGAAAGTTATTGGTGTAAGTAAAACTAAGCCTAACTTTGAAGCAAAAACTGCTGTAGAAGAAAAGGGATACCCTTTATACATTGGAATTCCAGAAAGGGAAGGTCTCTTTAAAGAATCAGGAATTGAAATTGCAGGTACTGTTGAAGACATGATTCAAGAAGTAGATATTGTTGTGGACTGTACTCCTGGAAACATTGGACCTCAAAACCTTGAAATGTATAAAAAAGCAGGTGTAAAAGCTATTTACCAAGGTGGAGAAGACCATGAATTAACTGGATTGTCCTTCAACTCATTCGCTAACTATGATGATTCATATGGCGCAGACTATGCAAGAGTAGTATCCTGTAACACTACCGGTTTAACCCGTACTTTACACACTCTCAATCCATTAGTTGACATTAAAAAAGTTCGTGCTGTAATGGTTAGAAGAGGATCTGACCCATCTGAAATCAAAAAAGGTCCTATCAACGCTATTGTACCTAACCCTCCAAAAGTACCTTCTCACCACGGTCCTGATGTACAGACTGTAATGAAAGGTATTGATGTTACTACAATGGCTTTACTCGTTCCTACCACTTTAATGCACCAACACAACCTTATGGTTGAAATTGGCAATGAAGTTAGCAATGATGAAGTAATTGATGTACTTGAAAAACGTTCCAGAGTTATGGTGGTTGAAGCCGCAGCAGGTCTTGACTCAACTGCAGCACTTATGGAATATGCTAAAGATTTAGGAAGAAGCAGAAACGATTTATATGAAATTCCTGTATGGAAAGAATCCATCAATGTAGTAAGAAATGAATTGTTCTACATGCAAGCAGTACACCAAGAATCTGATGTAGTGCCTGAAAATGTAGATGCTATTCGTGCAATGTTGGAAATGGAATCTGATAATGAAAAATCCATTTCTAAAACAAACAAAGCAATGGGAATTTTATAAATCAAGTATCATTTCAGATAAAATTAATTAAATAGAATTGTTCTATTTAATTTTCTTACTTTTTTTCTAAATCAAAAAAATTTATAATTTCTATTTCATTTATTTAATTTCATTTTTTTACATTTATCCTTTTAAATTATTAATTATTTATGGTGTTTTTATGAAAGATAAGGTTATTTTTGGTCCAGCTGGAAAACCAATAGATTTTAATGGAAAGGCACATGAGTCTCCAGAATTCTTAGGGCCATTAGGATTATATGCATTTGAATATCAGTCCACTTATGGAGTAAGAATTGGTGAATCCTCTGCACTTAAGCTTAGGGAATCTGCAGATGAAAATGGGGTCTTAATATCTATGCATTGTCCTTATTATGTTAATGTCTGTTCTAAAGAGGAAGAAAAAATCGATAGCACAATAGACAGATTGGTTCAATCTGCAAAAGTTGGAGAATTCATGGGTGCATATAGGCTTGTATTCCATCCAGGGTTCTATTCAGGTAGAAAACCTGAAGTCTGTATGGATTTAGCTAAAAAGACTTATACAAGACTTCTTGAAAGATGTGAAGAGGAAAGAATAGAAAAATTTACCTTTGCACCTGAGACAACAGGCAAACGTTCCCAATTAGGAAACATTGATGAGATTATTGAAATGTGTGCCAACTTTGACCACTTTGAGCCTACAATCGACTTTGCACATGTTCATGCAAGAGGAAGAGGAATCCTGAATAATGAGGAAGATTACAATTGCATATTCTCAAAGCTTGAAGACAATCTGGATATCAATAGGCTTCACTGTCATTTCACTACAATCGAATACACTGATAAAGGTGAGAAAAAGCATCATACTCTTGCTGAAGATGATGAATACGGTCCACATATCAAAGATTTACTTTTGAATCTAATTGAAAACGATTGGAAAGCTACCATCATTTGTGAAACTCCTTTGATTGATCAGGATGCCTTAAGAATGAAACAGCTTTACGATACATTAATCTAAGCAAATCTATTGGATCCTTAAACGTAATTTAATAATGAAAATGTTTATATAATGTGATAAATATATTAAGTAATCTAAAATATAAAAAATTTTTAATAATTTTTAAACAATTTTATAATTTTGATGTGTTAAATGTGAAATCTGAAAATAAAAGTACTAATAAAAAGAAACCAGAAGTTTCCATTATAAACAAAGTTGCTTATGCTGAGAATGAAACTAAAGTTCTCGTATTGGAAACTGCAGGTTATCCTTTTAATTTTGGTCTATTGGAAGGGCCTAATTTGGAAATATCTGATAAAGTGCTTTTTGAACAATATGCTATAGATCAATGGAGCGGAACATTAGTAAATACAGGCTCTTATCTTTTTGATCAAAAAATCATTCCGGATTTTGCATTTAAAATCATAACTGCATATCCTGAAGACTCTGTTATTGGAGAAAACACTTCAATTGAAATTGTCATTCCAGATGTGGAAAATTCAGATTCAGTTAAAAGAGTAAACTCCAATGTTTTCTTTGATGATGTTGTAGGTCAAGAAAATGCTAAAAAGAAATCAAAACTCATTTACAAATATCTTCAAGACCCTGAGAAGTTTGGTAATTGGGCTCCTAAGAATGTTCTGTTCTATGGCTTTCCAGGTACTGGAAAAACCATGCTTGCAAAAGCATTGTCAAATGAATTGAACATCAACTTATTTTTGGTTAAGGCAACCTCTTTAATCGGAGACCATGTTGGGGATTCAGCAAATAAGATTCACGACTTATATGAAACTGCACTCAAATCAGCCCCCTCTTTGATTTTCATTGATGAGATTGATGCAATTGCATTGCACAGATCTTTCCAATCCTTAAGGGGTGATGTTTCTGAAATCGTAAATTCCCTCTTAACTGAAATGGATGGAATCAATCCGAATGATGGTGTAGTAACAATTGCGGCAACCAATAATCCATCTTCAATAGATTTTGCAATCAGAAGTCGTTTTGAAGAGGAAATTGAATTCAAGTTGCCAAATGATGAAGAGAGAAAAGAAATTTTTGAGTTAAACCTCAATACTTTCCCAATGGATTATGATTTTGATATTGAAAAATTGGTAAAGCTTTCCAAAAGAATGTCTGGAAGAGACATCAAGGAGAAGATATTGAAGACATCTCTTCACAATGCAATAATAAATGATAAGGAAAAAGTAACAATGGATGATGTTTATTTTGCATTGGATGTTAATAAATATAAAAAAGAAGAAGTTAAAGGAATGTTTGAATAATCAACATCCTTATATTTTTTTTATTTTGAACTTTTATCTATTTTTATAAGTTTTTAGTTTTATCTATTTTTTTAAAATTAGCTTTAATCTATTTTAAGAATCATTTCACATATTTTTATGATATCTTCGTCGTTATTTTTAGCTGTTTTTCTTATATTTTCAGAAATGTCATAAAATATTTTGTTGACTATGGACTGAGTCATCTTATCTATGATTTTTATGTCATTCGCATCTACCTTATTTAATTTAACTATACCTTTTTGGCTTTCACGTTGTCTTATCTCTTCCATAGATTCTCTTAAATTACCAAGTAATGATTTTATTTCAATTAAATTGAAGGATTTTTTAAGTAAATCAAACTCACTTTCGATGATCTTTTCCGCTTCAATGACTTCTCTCTCACGAAGCTTTTTATTTTTTTCTGCAATTCCCCTTAAGTCATCAATGTTAAATAGGGCAATGCCTAATTCAGTAACATCATCTTCAATGTCTCTTGGATTTGCAATGTCAATGAAAACCATCTTTTTTGGTATTTGTTCATTAAATACATTCAATAATCTT
>CAJOMK010000166.1 GCA_905235495.1 uncultured Methanobrevibacter sp. | reverse complement strand
ATGTCTACATTAGAAAAAATGCAAGTTTTGGCGGATAGTGCCCAATATGATCTCTGTGATTATGTTAGCCATAGCAAGAGCTCTCAAGTAAATCTGCCAGGAATTTATCATGCTACAGGACATAACGGATGCAAGATACCTCTTTTTAAAACATTGATGACAAATAAATGTAAAAACGACTGCAAATATTGCATAAATCAAAGCAGCCGTAATTTTACAAGACTTGAATTGAGTCCTGAAGAGTTGTCAAGAGCTTTCCTCCACTACTATAACAATGGATATGTCAATGGACTTTTCTTAAGCTCAGGTATAGGAGATACAATAGACAACACAATGGAAAAGACCATAGAAACTGCAAGAATCCTAAGAAAAGACTATGGATATGATGATTATATACATCTTAAAATCATTCCAGGTGCCTCTAAAGATTCAATTAAAAGAGCTATGAGCTTAGCAGATAGAGTAAGTTTGAATATAGAGGCAGCTACAAAGGATGGCCTAAGTGAAATCACCTCCACAAAGGATTACAATAAGGACATCCTGAAAAGATTAGACTGGATGAATGACATTGCAAAGAAGAATCCAGGATTTGCAAAATCCGGGCATACCACCCAACTTATAGTTGGAGCAAATGATGAAACAGACCTTGAAATTCTAAAGAGAATGGAAAGTCTCTATAAGAAAGTGGACCTTAGACACAGCTACTTCAGTGCATTTTCACCTGTGGAAGGCACTGAATTTGAGAAAAAGGAATCCTGCAATACAAACAGAACAGCAAAGCTTTACCATGCAGATGCATTGTTAAGCGATTATAAGTTTGATGTTAAGGAACTTGTCTTTGATGATAATGACAAGCTCTACCTAAATGAGGATCCTAAGATTTTAGCTGCAAGGGAAATGGATATCTTCCCTGTAGAAATCAACTATGCAACATATAAAAACTTGATCCGTGTTCCGGGAATAGGTCCAAAATCTGCAAGGAAAATCATGGCCATACGTAAAAACAAGCCATTTAAAAAACTGGAGGAACTCCAAAGAATAGGGGTTGTAGTGAAAAGGGCAGAACCTTACATAAAGTTGGATGGCAACTATCAAAGTGCATTGGATAATTATTGATGATGAATAATAATAATCAATATAATAAAAATCTATACTGAAAAATTTTAAATAAATTATTAAATAAAGATTAATTATACTTAACTTAATAAATTAATAACTTAATATTGATTAAATCAAAAGGAATGGAAAAAATGTTTGCTGTAAATATGGAAGAAGTGAAGAAGGATTTGAAAATCCCTGATAAGATCAACATATTTGATACCACCTTAAGAGATGGTGAACAAGCTCCAAGTGTTGCTTTAACAGTAGACGAAAAGATAAGAGTAGCTCAAAAATTAGATGAACTTGGAGTGGACATCATCGAGGTAGGTTATCCTGCAGTATCCCGAGGTGAAATGGAATCTGCAAAAACCATTGGGGATTTAGGACTGAATGCAAAAATCAGTGGTCTGGCAAGGGTATTGAAAAGAGACATTGATGCCATTATAGACTGTGATTTGGATTATGTGCATTTATTCATAGGAACTTCACCACTTCACAGAGATTATAAGCTAAAAAAATCCAAGACAGACATCATCAACCAAGCTGTCGATGCAGTGGAATATGCAAAGGACCATGGCCTTACAGTAGAGTTTTCAGCAGAGGATGCTACAAGAACAGAAATGAATTATCTAATAGAATTCTATAAGGCTATTGAAGATGCAGGAACAGATACAATAAATGTTCCAGATACTGTTGGAATATTGACTCCGGTTACAACAAGACATTTGATAAGTACACTTAAAAAGAAACTCCATATACCTTTAAGTCTACACTTCCATAATGACTTTGGACTTGCTGTTGCAAATTCAATCATTGGTGTGGAAGAAGGTGCAAGTCAAGTGCACTGTACCATAAATGGTATCGGAGAAAGAGCTGGAAATACATGTCTTGAAGAGCTTGTTGTAAGTTTGAAAATAGCATATGGTGCAAATCTCAATGTAGACACAACAAAATTATTCAACACTTCAAATTTTATTGGATCAATTACAAACATCAAATTGCCTCCACAAAAACCTATAGTTGGAGAAAATGTATTTACACATGAATCTGGAATACATGTTGATGGTATCCTAAAGCATTCTGCAACATATGAACCTATACCTCCAGAACTGGTAGGACATCAGAGAAGAATAGCTCTTGGTAAGCATACAGGACGTGCAAGCATCCAAGCCAAATTGGATTCATTCAATTTGGATGTTACAGAAAAGCAGTTTGAACACATCTATAATCAAGTCAAGACCATTGGTGATAAGGGAATTTGCGTTACAGATGAAGACTTGAAATCAATAGTCCTTACAGAACTTGCAACCACAGCCAAGGAATACATAAAATTGCTTGGACTTAATGTGATGACAGGAGAATCTGTATCTGCAACAGCAACTGTAAAACTTTCTATTGAAGGTGAAGTTTTAGAAACTTCCCAAATTGGTGTAGGTCCAGTTGATGCATCTATTGGAGCAATTAAATCACTTGTACGTGAAACCGTTGACATAACACTTGACGAGTACAGACTTGAATCGATTACCGGCGGTACAGATGCATTGGCAGAAACCTTTGTATTGGTTTCAGATGAAGAGGGTCACAGAGCAACAGGAAGAGCTACAAGAGAGGATGTAATTCTTTCA
>CAJOMK010000165.1 GCA_905235495.1 uncultured Methanobrevibacter sp. | reverse complement strand
GGAGTTTTACCGACAATAGCTGCTGCAAGAGCAGCAGGCCCACCTTCACGATTAGTTCTTGCACCAATTACAGAATTAACATAAGCTACTGCTGATGATTCTGACCAAGATACGTGATCTCTAAATCTTGGAACATTTCCAACAAGATATGGAGTACAGGTACATGTTTTGGAAATTCCAAGTTTGGCATAAGCATCTACAATCTTATTCTGCTTAATTGAGAACTCTTCTGGAAATCCTAACTCTTTCCAATTATCCAAATCAGTTCCGGGAGGATTTAATGAAGCATTAATTCCAGAATATTCAAAATCATCTTTTGCTAAATCTTCAAGATATTCCAAACCAGCTTCTCCGATAGTTTTATAGGAAACTCCAGACACCTGCGCAGAAGTGATGTCCACTAATTTAGAAGCTCCATAAATATCACCTAAAGCAACTAAAATATCCATACTTTTACGGATAGTTTCTCCAAACTCACCATCACACATTTTTTCTTCTTCTTTTGTTAAAAACATGTTAATCACTGCCTAATTGATATTCAACCATTTCATCAACAAGATGTAAGAAATTTTCCATATGTTCATAAGGAATCATAGCCCCTGCAGCAATATCGTGACCTCCTCCCTGACCTCCAAAATTATTAGAAGAATCATGTAATGCTTTTCCTAAATCAACACCTTTATCAACCATCGGCCTTGTAGTTCTTCCCGATACTTTAACATCTTTATGAAGTCTTGAAAGACCTAATACAGGTTTGGATTCGTCAATCAATTCAACAGATAATCCTATACTTGCAATAGTTCCCATTACTGATTTTAAAACTTTATCTTCACTATACAAGTACTGAATATTGTTAAGTTGAACTGGACCTTCACGTTTAACCCATTCAAGACCTTTAACTATTTGATCCCTGTATTGACGTTGTAATTCAACTGCAGTGTCTAAAGCCGGACCCTTTTCTCCTAAAGCAATACTTAAACCAAGCCCTTGCTTTTTATTTTTACCACAAGCATCAAGAATATAAGAATATTCTTCCAAGTCACGAAGGCGTGGAACTTCACTTGGAACAGTATAACAATCACCAAAAATATCCGGATTAATATCCATTAAAGCATTTTTCAACAAATCCTTTTCTTCGTCTTCCAAATCCGTGAATTTAATTCCATATGATAAATTCATACGTTCTAAAAATTCTCTAGCTCCTTCCAAATCACCGCTAATCCCCGGTAAAGGTGGTGAAAAAGTATAAGCCAAAGATTTAAAAATAGGTTCTGTTTCTTTAGAAACAATTTTTAACCCTTCATGAACATCTAATTTGCCACTTTCAATAGAATCATCAAGAATTAATTTATTAACACCGGTGAAACCATACTGACCTTGCATATCACCAAATGCACCAATTAATGCATAATAAGCAAGGTGTTTTTTATCCAAATCACGAATAGCCAAATAACTAGAACCCGCACCAGACAAATCTTTACTTCCATCAATTCCAAATAAATGTGGGTTAATATGGACTAAATTACTTTCTGAATCCACATCACTAACTTGATGGTGGTCTGCAATGATAACATCACTTTTATAAGTGTTTAATTCCTTAACAAATGAACTTCCCATGTCTGAAAATATAAATAAATCATATTTTTCATGCCTTAATTGATTTACTAACTCTTCTTTAAGACGTGGGACAATAGTTGTATGAAATTGGACATTTTCTTCAGCCAAAGCATTAGCTAAAACTGCAGCTGAAGAAATTCCATCAGCATCATTGTGAGAAATTATCCTCACAATATCATCCTTTTCGATATGCTCCTTAAGCATATCACTAGCTTCTTTAGCTTTATTTAACAAGGAGTGCTGCTTCTTTTGGATCATATCTCCATCCTTCAGGTAATACTCCTTCACTTACATAATAAGAAGATAATTTTCTGATTTTGGATTCGATAATAGTTAAACCTCTTTTAGAATGCAAGTCTTTAGGATTTTCTTCTAAGTGATCTCTGATGTTAACAGCTCTTTTAATTAAGTTCATTAAATCTTCTGGGTATTCATCAGCTTGATCGTTTCTTTTTAAAATTTCAGTTATTCTTTCACCAGTAACATCTTTTACAGATGGAATACCATATTGATCTCTTAAGATAATTCCAATTTCAGAAGTACTTTTTCCTTCTTTTTTAAATTTTAAAATCATTTCTTCAATTTCTTCATCAGTATAAGTTACCCATTCTGGTCTTACCATAATATAACCTCTTAAATTTATAAATTAATATTTTTTAGAAAAATAATGCTAATCTTGACTAGAATACCATTTAATAAATTTTTCTAATGAATTTTTTCTATGTGAAAATTGGTTTTTTTCATCAGTTGTGAGTTCTCCAAATGTCTTATCTTCACTTGGAACATAAAAAATAGGATCAAAAGCAAATCCTAAATTTCCTCTTTCTTCAACTGCGATTTCTCCTGACACCTTGCCTAAAAAAACCTTGGGCTCAGAATTGGGGGCACAAAACCCAATAACTGACCTGAATTCGGCATAACGGTCATCAGTATCGGTTAATAACTTTAAAATTCCTTGATTTCCAATAGTATCTTGAACATAATGCGAATAAGTTCCAGGAAATCCATTTAAAGCTTTAATGAATAAACCAGCATCTTCAACAATCACAGGTTTATCAAGTTTACGACAAGCATATTTTGCACCGAAAAGAGCTACTTCCTCAAGAGTTCCTTGA
>CAJOMK010000164.1 GCA_905235495.1 uncultured Methanobrevibacter sp. | reverse complement strand
TTAGGAACAAGACAATTTGGCCTAATGGAACGTGAAACTGACTTTTATGATGTATTTGCTAAAAATATAGATAAAATAATAGAAAAAGATGTCGATTTTGTTATACATAGTGGAGACTTATTTGATAACAACAGACCATCTACAGAAACTTTGCTTGCTTTCCAGAAAGCATTGCTTAGATTAAATGAAGAAAAGATACCTATTTATGCTATTGCTGGAAACCATGATTCAATATTAAGAAAGGGAGCAATGCCTCCATTGGTTTTGTTTAAAGACTTAGGTCTAAAAGTTCTTAGTCAAGATAATCCATTTTATACAGAGGGGCCTGTTTTGATTTGTGGTATTCCATATGTAGCTAGCTCTCAAGTATTGGCTTTAAAAGAGTTCTATGCAAAATTATCAAAGCTTGCAGATAAATCTTTTAAATCAATTTTAGTATCTCACCAAGGTATTGATAAATGGATGCATGAGGATACTCATGAAATTGAATTGGACGAAATGCCTAAGAATTTTGACTATTATGCTATGGGACATATTCATAATTATATTGAAGAAGACTACGGTAAAGGTAAATTGGTTTATCCGGGATCTATGGAAATATGGAGAACCAGTGAAAATAATGAAAATTATAGGGAGTATGGTAAAGGATTTGTTGTAGTGGATTTAAGTTACGATACACCAGAAATTGAAAGGGTGAAGATTGATTTGCCAAGAGAATTTTACAATGAAATCATTGACTATAACAAATTTGAGGAAAGGCTTCCTATCATTAAGAAAGAAATTGGATCTTTAGAGAATAAGCCTATGCTTGATTTGACTGTTGTTGGTGGTGACTTTGAAAGTGCTGAAGTTTATGAAATAATTAAGGAAACATTAGGTGATAGTATTTTAAATTTAAGGCCAAGTTTTAAGCCAGATAAGGTTTTAACTGAAGAAGAAAGCATTAATCCAGATAACATATTGGATCCAAGGACCTTATTGCATATGAAAGTCAATGATAAATATGGTAAAGATGCTGGAAATTTATCCATTAACCTATTGGATAATCTCTCTATTGGGAGAGTTGATGATGCTAAAATAATTTCTGATAGATATTATAGTGAACATTACCATGCTGAAGAAGATTCAGACTTAAATCAGAAAAAAACAATAGAATCTGAGGAAATTAATGAATCTGATAACTTAGATGATTATTTAGATAAGAGTTTAGAAATTGCTGATGAAGAAATCAATGATGAAGATTCTTTAAAATCCAAGCAGATGAGTTTTGATGACTTTTAGGGGGTGATATGGTGATATTTAATAGATTAGAATTAAAAAACTTTAAATCTCATGCTAACACTACATTGGACTTTAATCCAGGCATTAGCTTAATCGTAGGAGAAAATGGTGCAGGAAAATCCACAATATTTGAAGCAATCACATTTGCATTATTTAAGGAATACAGCACCAAAACCATTACTGATTTGGTCAAATCTAACAAGAACATCAATGAAAAGATGGAAATGATGGTTAAACTTTCCTTTTATTCAAATGGACATACTTACAGGGTAGAAAGAGGTGTAACCTTAAATAAATCATCTTCCAAGTCCACTTCTGACTTATATGAAATCACTAATGAAAGAGATGTGATGATTGCTTCTGGAAATAAGCAGGTTGACAGTGAAATAGAAAGTATCTTAAGCATGGATTCTTCTACATTCTTGAATGCAATTCACATTAGGCAAGGGGAAATATCTGATTTGATTGATAAGACACCTGCAACTCGTAAAAAGTTGATTGGTAAACTTTTAAAACTAGAAGAGTTGGAAAAGGCTTATGATAATCTTCCAAGAATCAGTGAAGAATATAAAACTAGAGAAGCGGTTTTGGATGATAGGATACAACCGGAATCTGAACTTAACTTTGAACTTAAAAAAGCTAAAGAAGAGCATTTCACATTAAATGAAAAGAATAATGCTATGAAAGAGGATTTTGAAGTTCTAAAAAAGGACATTGAAATAAAGAATAAGGAAAAAGAGGATTTGGATAAGCAAAAATCCCAATTTGAAACTCTTCAGATTAAGTTAAAACATGAAGAAGAGAATCTGAATGGATTGAAGAAAACAAAAGATGATTTGACAAAGAAATACGATGAAATCTTAAGGAATGAAAATGAGATGAATCTTTTAAAGCCATTCAGTGAAAAGCTCCCAATTTATAAGGAATTCAAAGAATCTCTAATTAGTTTAAACAAGTTTAAAGAAGAAGAAACTAATAAAAAAGAGATTGTATCTAGAATTGGCGAATATAAATCAACAATTGAGTCAGAAAGAGAAAATCATGAAAAGTTCATCTCTTTAGAAGGGGAAATAAAGGCTTTAAACAATAAGAAAGTGGAATTATCTGCAGATTTAAAACAGATAAATGAATTGGAATCTCAAAGAAACACTTTAGTAAGAGACATAGATCAATATAATAAAGATTTAGATACTTTCTATAATGATTCCAAATTGGTTTTATCTGAGTTTGAAGTAGATATCAATCCAATTAAAACCAATGATGATTTGAATGAATTGGAAAGTACTGTTGAAGGTCTTAGGACAATCCTTAGAAATGAGATTGATAAGATTGATGATGAATTGGCTACATTGAATAAGGAATCCATCAGTTTACGTCAAGAGATCAAATCATTGGATGAACCATTATCTGACATTAAGAAAGTTGAAAACAAATGTCCTATTTGTCAGTCTGATATTAACGAGGATAAGAAAAATGAACTTATTCATATGTATGAGGAAACAATATCTACCAATACTAAAAAGATTAATAAAAATAATGCAATTGTCACTAAATTAAATAAAGAGAAATCATTGAAAAATACAAATTTATCAAAGCTTGATTCAATTAAAACAAAGATATATCAGAACAAACATTTGGTTGGAGATTTGGATAAGTTTAGTAAAAGTATTGAGAATGTAGATGAGAAAATCAATGAGCTCAAAGGTAAAAAAGAAGAGCTTCTACAATTGGATAAGATTATTGAATCTAAAAATAGTGAGTTCAATGACCTTGAATCCAATCATAAGAAGTATTTGGAAGCTAACACTCTTCTAAAATCCTCTCCAGATGAGTCAAAAATCAAGGGTGAACTATATTCCATCTCAGGCAATATCAAAAGTGAAGATGAAAAGATTAAGGCTTGCATAGCCTCTGATTCCCAACTTTCATTGGAATTAAGTGAAGAAGAAATCGATGAAATGATTAAGGAATTGACTTTAAAAGATACTAAATATCATGTTTTGATGGGATCAATTAAAGGTAAAGAGGAATATGAAGGAAAATTAAAAACCAATAAGGAAGAGATTGGGGCTAAGGAAAAGGAAATTCTCGAAATCAATAAGGCAATTGAGACTTCAGATTACAATGAGGAAAACTATAGAAACATGGTATTCCTTATTGAAAGGCTAAATAATAAATTCAACCAATATTCCCAACAGATTGCTGTAAATGACAATAATCTTGCCATCTATGAAAAATCAGTTAAGGATATTGAAGAGCGTATTGAAACCAACAGGAAAAATAAAAAGGAATACATAGATGTTAAAGAATATTACTCATTGCTTGAAGAATTTAGAACTCTCTATGGTAAAGATGGTATTCAAGGAGACTTAAGAAGCCAGTCCAGACCATTGATTCAAAAGTTCACCAGAGAATTCTTTGAAAAATTCAATTTCAACTATTCTGACTTGATATTGGATAATGAGTATAATATTTCTATTTTCGGTCCTGAAGGTGAAGTGAATTTAGGAATGGTTAGTGGTGGAGAGAAGATAGCTATCGCTCTAGCATTAAGATTAGGTATTACACAAGCTATGTCTAAAGGTAATATTGAAACCATTCTTTTGGATGAGCCTACAATTCATTTGGATAGTTTCAGAAGGCAGGAATTAATATCTGTTTTACGCAGCATGTCTATTCCACAAATGCTTATAGTAACTCACGACAGTGAATTGGAAAACGCTGCAGATACTTTAATTAGAGTTACAAAAGAAGATGGTATTTCAAAAGTTGAATTAAACAGTTAAAAAAAGTATTATTGATAAGTATTTATACTTATTGATGAACTTTTTTATTTATTTTTTTTATTTACTTTTTTAATTATCTTTAATTATTTTTAATTTTTTTTTTTTTTTTTTCATTGATTTTTTTTATTTACTTTATTGATTTTTTAAATTTTAATTTATTTAAAATAGCAATTTTTATTAAAAAAGAAGGATAGTTGATTATTTAAAAATCATCACAAAATTCATCATAGTCTCCACTTACAATTGATCTGATATTATCTACAATACAATTAGCATTTCATCCCACTACAGAGGTTGCTTTAGCTTCAAGTTCTTCAGGCACTATTTCCATACCATAAGGACGTACTAAAAGTATAGGGATGTCAAACTCTTCTGCTTTTTTAATTAAAGTGTTAATATATATTTGATTATAGTTGTAGATACCAGATAAAATAACGATTATGTCTACCTTGCTAAAGAAGTCTTCACCAAATGGAGCATAATCCTTTGCCATTGATTCAGTCCATAAAAAATCAGGTTTTGAATAGAGCTTTTCAGTGAATTGTCCATATTCGTTTTCTTAATCAATTCCACGGGTTATGATGAGATTATAAATTTTATTGTCTTGTTCTTCTTCAAACATTTTATCCCTCCTTTATTGAATTAATCATATATTTTTTTACTTATATTTAATAATTTTTTCTAAATTTAAAAATTATAAGTAAAGTGAAAATTGGAAAAAATTTAATTTAAAATTATCAGTAATAAAATTAGAAAAATAGTTTAAAAAAGATAAAAATTAAGTATTTTTATTTGTTTTATATGGAATAACATTTTTTTTAAAAATAACTTAATTTTTATTCTTTAACTTAGTGTAGAGTCTTACTTTAAAATGGTATCATCATATTTTATTTTATAATTTAAAGTATTATTTAGTATTGATTTTAATATTTGAATAAAAATATTAATTATTATTTGGATTAAGGCAATGATTAAAAGTTATATTATATTTGGATAAATTTAATACTATTTAAAAAAAACATTATTACTCAAATGTATTTTATAAAATAATTAAATGAGATTTATAAATTTTTTATGATTAATGTGATTTGATTTAAAAAGATTCCTCATATATCCTCATTAAAAAATTAGCTAGGGAGACTATATCCATACGGTTATGTTCAATAATTGGAATAAGAGGGCCTATGTTTTTAGTGGCTAAATAGCTTTCATAATAATCAGGAATGAATGCTCCTGGAACATCATCTTCACGTTTTATATTAAATATTTCCTCTTCTATAGTGGTTAGCTTGCAATTTGGCAAAACATCCTTCCATAAATTCCTTGCAGGATACATCAAATCAAAATGGGGCTGATTCAAATTACAATCTATTCTAAACAATCTGGCCCTATTCTTTATGAAAGGAATATCAAAAATTGTACCATTATATGTAACATGAACACTTGCTTCATCTATATGGGATAGATAAGCCTCAATAAGTGCAGGCTCCTCTTCCTTATCTCTAAGCAAATATTGGTTAGATTCAATATATTTTCCCTTAATCTCTGCAATACCAAGCAATATTATGGGAGCACTGGACAATCCAAGGGTTTCAATATCCATAAACTTAAGATTAAATGGATCCAAGGAATTCAATGATTTTAAAGTGATGTTTTTAAATCTAGGATATTTAGTAAGTTGTTT
>CAJOMK010000163.1 GCA_905235495.1 uncultured Methanobrevibacter sp. | reverse complement strand
AGTGATAAAGTAAAGGAAGGAATACAAAGAGCACCACACAGATCTCTTTTACGTGCTTGTGGATTAAAGGATGATGATTTTGACAAACCATTCATTGGTATTGCAAACAGTTATACAGATATTGTACCTGGACATATTCACTTAAGGGAACTGGTGGACTATGTCAAGGAAGGTATCAGAGCAGTTGGAGGAATTCCATTTGAATTTGACACCATGGCAATCTGTGACGGAATTGCAATGAACCATGAAGGTATGAAATATTCCCTTGCATCACGTGAGATTATAGTAAGCACTGTAGAAAGTATGACTATGGGTCATTGCTTTGACGGGCTTGTAATGATTCCAAGCTGTGATAAGGTTGTTCCTGGAATGCTGATGGCAGCTGCAAGATTGGATGTTCCATCCATCTTTGTAACCGGCGGACCTATGGAACCAGGAAAATATAAGGGTAAAAATGCCGATTTGATTACTGTATTTGAAGCTGTAGGTGAATTGTCTTTAGGAAAGATTACTGAAGAGGAATTATATGAAATGGAATGCTGTGCATGTCCTGGTGCTGGAAGCTGTTCCGGACTTTTCACTGCAAATACCATGGCATGCATTACCGAAACTCTTGGTATGAGCTTACCAACCTGCGCTACAGCTCTTGCTTTAAGTGATGAAAAGAAGGAATTAGCTGTTGCAAGCGGTAAAAGAATCGTCGAAATGGTAAATGAAGACTTGAAGCCATCAGACATCATGACTCAAGAAGCCTTTGAAAATGCGATTGCAATGGATATGGCTCTTGGAGGATCAAGTAACATTGCACTTCACATTCCAGCTATTGCATACGAGCTTGAAGAGAAGGGAGTTCATGCAGACTTGGACTTATTTGATGAAATCAGTGATAAGGTAGCTCACATTGCACTCTTATCCCCTGCAGGTGAAGACACTATGGCAGATTTGCATGCAGATGGTGGTATTCCAGCTGTATTGAAGGCAATTGAAAGCAAGTTAGACACCAGTGTAATGACCTGTACAGGAAAGACCTTGGAAGAAAACCTAAAAGATGCTAAGGTAACTGGAAATGGAGTCATTCACACACTTGATGATCCTATTCATGAAGCTGGAGGGCTTACCATACTTAAAGGAAACCTTGCTCCAAACGGATCAATCGTAAAGTCTGCAGCTGTACCTGAAGAAATGATGCAGCTTAAGGGACCAGCTAAAGTCTACAACACTGAAGAGGATGCTGTAGAGGCAATCTTCAATCATGAACTCAAAGAAGGAGACATTCTTGTAATCAGATGTGAAGGACCAAAAGGAGGTCCTGGAATGAGAGAAATGCTTAACCCAACTTCTGCAATCATGGGTATGGGCATCAAGAATGTAGGATTAATCACTGACGGACGTTTCTCCGGTGGTACAAGAGGTCCTTGCATAGGTCATGTATCTCCTGAAGCAATGAGTGGAGGACCTATTGCAGCAATTAAGGATGGAGATATTATTGAAATCGACATCACCAATGGAAAACTCTCTGTAGAATTGACTGATGAAGAAATCAAGGAAAGAATTGCAAATGCAGACTTACCTGAGAAAAAGGTCAAAGGATGGTTGAACATCTACAGACGTTCAGTATCCTCTGCAGATGAAGGAGCTATTTTAAGATAGTTCCTCAATTATTTCTTTTTTTTATTTTTTTATTTTTCACTAAAATTTTTAAGTATATTATTCTTTCATTATTTTTTACTTTTTTTATTCCATAATTTTAATATAGTGTAAGAAAATCAATTAATGGATTAAATTTAAATATTTTATAAAAGATACTATTTATATTATAAAGACATAAGAATTTTATCTATTCGACGATTCTTGATTTTATAATTATTATTAATTTATTCTAAAAAAATTAAAAAAAGGTGTTATTTTGGATATAAATCTAAAAGAAATAGCAATTTATGTTGTCCTTATTATAGCAGTCCTTATTGCTGCACAACACTTGAATGTTGTTGTATCAGGCAGTATGGAACCTGTTATGTATAGAGGAGATATTGTTGTTTTGGAACAAACAAATATCTTAGGTTTTCATGAATTCTCTCCAGATGATATTAAAGTAGGAGACATTGTAGTCTATAATGCAGCTTGGCATGAAGGGCCAGTTATTCATAGAGTAATCAATACTGCTCAAATCAATGGATCTACTGTATTTGAAATCAAGGGAGACAACAATGATGTCTCAGATCCTTATTGGGTGACAAAGAGCCAAATCAAGTCTAGAGTATTGACTTTTAATGGTCAACCAATAATTATTCCTAAAATAGGATATGTCTCTATATTAATTAGAGGACTTTAAGTTTTGATGATTAATTATATTGATTGAATAATCATTTTAAAATATACTTATACATAATCAATCAATTTAATTAATCGTTATTTTATTATATTGATATTAATTTTTTTACATAAAATGGCTTTTTAGTGAATCTTATCTAATATTATTAAATTTTTATTTATAGGATTTAGTGAATCTTATCTAATCTTAATAAAATTTGTATTTTTAGGATTTAGTGAATTCTATCTAATATCATTAAATTTATATTTATTCGGTGTTTATATGTACTTTAAAATAAAATTTGAAGCTCAAGAAGCTTTAAAAAAAGCAGTTGACCAATTCGACTGTGATTTTGATGATGAAATCAAAATGGAGTTTCCGCCTAATCCTGAATTGGGTGATTTGGCCAGTACAGTTTCATTCCAATTGGCTAAACATTTAAGAAAGGCTCCAAATTTGATTGCTCCTGAAGTTGTAGAGAAAATCGAACTTCCT
>CAJOMK010000162.1 GCA_905235495.1 uncultured Methanobrevibacter sp. | reverse complement strand
AGACATGACAGATTGGTCCCCAATTTTCATCTCAATGAAAACCGCAAGCCTATCCATTTTCATAACCTTTTTCGTAGGTTTGATTGTCGCTTGGGGTCTCGTTAAGATGAAAAACGACACCCCAAAAATCCTACTTGACGGCATATTTACATTGCCTCTCGTATTGCCTCCTACAGTAGTAGGTTTCTTTTTATTATGGATTTTTGGTGTTAGAGGACATATAGGCAGTTTTTTTATGGAATTCTTTGCATATAAAATAGCTTTCTCATGGCCTGCTACTGTTATTGCAGCAGCAGTGATGTCTTTTCCTTTGATGTATCGTTCTGCCAGAGGAGCATTTGAACAGGTCGATTCCAACCTATTGGATGCAGGCCGTACATTAGGTATGTCAGAGTGGAAAATCTTCTGGAAAGTCTCTTTTGCAAATGCATTGCCTGGAATACTCAGTGGTGGAATTCTTGCTTATGCACGTGGTTTAGGTGAATTCGGTGCTACAGCTATGCTTGCAGGTAACATTGCAGGACAAACCAGAACTCTCCCAATGGCTGTTTATTCAGAAGTGGCTGCAGGAAATATGGGAGAAGCTTTCAACTATGTAATAGTCATTGTTTTCATAGCATTTATAGTGATTTTCACTATGGACTATGTTACTTTGCGTAAGGAAAAACAATGGAGATATGATTAAAAAAAAGGTTCTGCTGATTAAATTTATAATTTATATTTATTCTATTTTCATGTTTTCGAGGAAAGATTATGAGCAGTAATATGTTGAAGGTAAATATCCAAAAGGAACTTAAGGAATTTGACTTGGATGTTGATTTTGAATTGAAAAACAAGCATTTAGGTATTCTTGGCCCTTCTGGATGTGGAAAAAGTATGACATTGAAATCCATTGCAGGTATTGTAAATCCAGATAGTGGTGTCATAAGTTTAACCACAGATAATGAAACCACTTATTTTGATTCTGAGAAAAAAATTAATCTAAAACCTCAAAAAAGAAATGTAGGTTACTTATTTCAAAACTATGCTCTCTTTCCAAATATGACTGTTGAAGAGAATATTGGTACTGGAGTTCCAAAAGAGCAAAAGGAAACAACAGTCCCTGAAATGATTAAGCGTTTTCATTTAAATGGATTGGAAAAAAGATATCCTCGACAATTATCTGGAGGCCAACAGCAAAGAGTGGCTTTAGCCCGTATAATGGCTTACGGACCTGACGTAATATTATTGGATGAACCATTCAGTGCAATGGACACTTTCTTGAAGGAACAATTGCGTCTTGAACTCCTCAATTCACTGAAAGACTTCAATGGATTCACCATCATGGTTACTCACGACCGTGACGAAGCGTTCCAGTTTTGTGATGAACTTATAGTATTGGATCAAGGGAAAATCATAGCACAGGGAGACACTTATGATATTTTTGAAAATCCAATAAAAGTTCAAGTTGCTAGACTTACAGGATGTAAAAACATATCTGAAATAGAAATCATTGATGAGCATCACCTTAAGTCTCTGGATTGGGGGCTTACATTAGAAGTATCCGAAAGGATGCCGTCCAATATCACCCATATCGGAATAAGGGCACATGATTTTTTAAGTGCAGAAAAAGATGAAGCCAATTCATTTGACACTGAAAATTCAACAATCATAGAAATGCCATTTGAATGGGAAATTACCTTGGCAAACGGCTTATGGTGGAAATATGATAAAGAGATTCATGAGCATGAATTTGAGATTCCAAAGTATTTGAAAATAGACCCTAAAAGTATAATTTTATTGGAAGAGTAGATAAATTTAAAATCATTACACTTTTCTCTATTATTTTCATATATGTAGCAACACTTTATACATTGCATTTGATGATGAACACAATGAAGTCATTAAATAAATTATACGAGTAATATAAACAATACTTTTAAGACTATTGGTTACTTTAACATTGGTAAAACTTATTAAATAAAATATGTGGTAAAATATAGTATATTGGGAAGCTTGAATATATATCAACCAATAGTAAAAAAAATAAGATTCAAGATAGTTAAATAAAATTTATAAAAACACCCCAGAACTCATTTTAATTGAAAACTCTGAAATATTCCTAAAAATTATAATAACTAATTAAAAAAAAATATTATAAAATAAAAATTCTAAAAAATTATTAATAAATAAAATTTGAATTATATTACTTCAATATAAATAGATTGTCTTGATTCATCTTTAGGATAATGATGCAATTCAATAATGTCTTCCTTATACTCTTCAAAGTTTACTTCAACAGTATCGCTTATAACCTCACCATCCATAGCAATCATGATTCTACAACCAGGAACCCTATTATATTCAGATAAATCAACACCCAAAACTTCACCTTCTGCAGAAACACGATTATATGCAATTTCCAACCTATCAAATTCTTCAATTTCATTTTTAAGATATTCTAAAACTTCATCAGAAGTCATAGTTACTTCTTTATCCACCATATTTAAACCTCCAAATAATATAATGCTAAGAATTAAAAGATTGCACAATAAAATTTTTTTGAATTACATAAAACATATTTTATTTAAGATATATCATTTATGATATATAAAACAATTGATAATGTTTCAGCATAAAAAATCTTTTTAGAAAAAGATCTTAAAAATTATGGCCTAAATAAAAAGTGAAAAAATATTTAAAAAAATACAAATCTAAAAAAATTAATAAAAAAATAAAAGAGAGGACGTGTCACAATTATTTTTTAGTCAAAATTCGATATAAGTATGTTTAAAATAAATTGAAATAATTAATAAACTTTTAATTATTTTGATTAAAATT
>CAJOMK010000161.1 GCA_905235495.1 uncultured Methanobrevibacter sp. | reverse complement strand
CAGCGCTCACTCGAGCTGCTATAATAACGCATAGACCCTGACCTGCATGGTATACTTTTCGATTATTATCGTGGTATACTTTTCAATTACTATTTACAAGTCTATTGAACTTGATTTCAAGGAAAAGGGGATCAATGTGTTGACTGCAATCAATGGTAAAGGAAAAACAACAATTATATCACATATTATTGATGCTTTTCATGAACTCGCCCGTCCCAATTTTGAAAATGAATTTGAAGGTAAATCAAATAAGTATTATAGAATATCAAGTGCCGTATTCAATATAAATCCATCAAGGCCATCATTTGTGTATTTCGTTTTTAATAATAATGGAGAGCGTTGGGATTATGTTGATATAAGAAATGAATGTTCCGAAAATGATTATAATGCGACAATAAGAATTGATAATAAAATACCGTTTAATGAATTCTCACAAGAGTTGAAAGATAGTAAGAACGTTAAAAGATGGTGCAAATCAGCACAAAAGGATGCAGTTGTCAAATTGTTTAATCAAAATCTTTTAACTTTTTTCCCATCATACAGATATGAAGATCCTGGATACCTTAATGATACATATTCATTTAAGATTGAGCATAAGATTGAAAGTGGTTATTCAGGATTTCTAACAAATCCTTTGGTAGTAATGTGCCAATTCAAGGTTCTAGCAAATTGGCTTTTAGATGTTGCTTTAGATGAAGTAAGACAGTCGCAAAAACAGAATAATCTATGGAATCAATTAACGCCATATTTTAAGAAAGACGATAGCGGAAAGAGTGTATTAGAACAAAATGAAATATCCCTAGGCCTTATTTCAAAATTATCGCTTCTATCATTCTATTCTCAACAAGAAATACTAAAAAACATCAATGCTGTCATTGGATATGTTTTATTGTCAAAGTATCCTCAAAAGATATTAAAACTTGGAGTTGGTGATAGAGCTAGAGGCGGTACGAGGATTAATATTGTTGATGCTACAGATGAAACAATAGTATATCCCAGTATATTTAATATGTCATCTGGAGAGAAAGCGTTAATTTCAATCTTTGCTGAGCTATTACGACAAATGGACAATTTACGAATTAGGATATCAGATATTGCGGGGATTGTCTTAATAGATGAGATTGATAAAAATCTTCATATAACCATGCAACATGAGATATTGCCTAAGCTACTTAACATGTTCCCAAATGTTCAGTTTATTGTCAGTGCTCATTCTCCATTCCTTAATATGGGCCTTGCTGATGAAGCAAAAGAGCGGTCTCAGATTATTGACCTTGACAATAACGGTTTCCTTTGTGAGCCAACAAATAATGATTTATATAGAGAAGTTTACGAGATGATGATTAATGAAAATAATCGTTTCTACAACCAGTATAAAAATCTTCAGGATGAATTAAAGGCGATTAGTAAACCTATTGTAATCACTGAAGGAAAAACAGATATAATTTACATATTAAAGGCTAAAGAAAAACTTGGAATAACAACTGATTTTAATACAATTAACCCCATCCATCAACCTAATGGTGATCCAGATCTTCAAAAACTTCTAAAGAGATTGTGTATGGTAAATCACAACAATAAGATAATTGCTGTATTTGATAGAGACATTCCTAATACTGTTCAAACCATGGATGATAGTGGCTTGGGGTATAAATCGTATGGAAACAATGTTTACGGCTTTTGTATTTCTGCACCCCAGTCAAGAATTGACAAAGGTCAAAATGATATTTCAATTGAATACTTATTCTCTGATGATGAAATCCACACAAAATTGCCTAACAATTGTCAATTGTTTTTTGGAGAAGAATTTTTAGTGACATCTGGAAGGCATATAAATAATAAAGAACTTGTATTAAAAAATCAAGACGATCGCGGAAAACGTAGAATAGTAGAAAACAATGGTGGTCAGGCTGTGTTTGACCTAAATGAGAATAATATTTTGGCTAAGAAATCTGATTTTGCCGAAGCCGTAAAAAAGGACCAAATAGTAATATCTCAAGATAGTTGGAATAATTTCAGACACATATTCGATAAAATAGACACAATAATCAACTCCTGACTCACTTTAAAAAACAAAGTAGATGGATATGGAACTCTGGAGCACAGCTGCTAGAAGGGCTAGACGAGCCACAAAGAGGTGTGCGAAATTCAGATTGTTCGATTACATACAGATGTATAAGCTTTTACATTATTATACTGTGGGTATTTCGCCTACTATTCCTTTATAATGAATATTCTTATCAATGGAGCAACAATCTGTTAAGTGTTATCAATAGCCTGTCGATCCTAAACTATCTCATTGTGACACCTCAAGTCAATGTACTTTATACAACGGTATTTGATGGCAATGAAACAGATCCTGGAGGTGAAACCTTACAAGCTCAATATGCAAACCTTACAAGCTCGAATGAGAAACCTTACAAGCTCATGGTGCTAACCTTACAAGTTCAAAGCCATCAAGAATAGGCAAAGGAGAGGACAAGGATGACATAACAGCTGACGGAACAGAGGATGGCATCAGTAATCAAACAATACATCAGCCCTAAGGAGCACAGATCATAAATCCCTGTGTCTCTGGTAGATAAGCCAAAATTTAGCCATTTTATAGATACTTAACCATATCATATGATTTCAGGTTGTAATCGAAAGGCATTGTCATCTATACGCATTTGGTAAAGGTTAATTTGTGGATTTAGCTTCTTGCGAGTATATTGGATTACATTTTTGGAAAAAACGGAGCATGCTGTTACAGGGGCTAGGATGAATCAATGTGCGTTGTTTGAGTATTTTTGCTCATTTAATGGCGATTGATTATCAGGGAG
>CAJOMK010000160.1 GCA_905235495.1 uncultured Methanobrevibacter sp. | reverse complement strand
TTATATGGTTTGAGTCCAGCTGCAGTTGATCAATTTGCCCAATTAAGAGCTGTTATGGCAGGTAGTTTTGGGTCAATTCTTACTTTAGGTATTGGTCCTATTGTAACAGCATCTATTGTATTGCAACTTTTAGTTGGGGCAAAAATATTAAATTTAGACTTATCTCAACATGAACATAAAGCTATGTTTCAAAGTACTCAAAAATTATTAGCTATTTTATTCACAATTTTCGAAGCAGGAGTTTTAGTAATTACTGGAAGTTTAGCACCTATTGATAATTCTTATCATGGAATAATGATTCTCCAATTGGTTGTTGGGGCAATTTTAATATTATATCTTGATGAAGTTGTATCCAAATGGGGATTCGGTAGTGGTGTAGGATTATTCATTGCTGCGGGTGTAGCACAAACTATCATTACTGGTACATTCAATTTCTTGCCAGCGTCTGCAGCATCTTCTACAGCTTCAGGTATCCTTCCTGCATTTATACAATCCATTATTGGTGGAGCTCCAAACTTCTCTATATTGATTCCATTGATTGCAACCATTATTGTGTTCTTGATGGCAGTATATGGTGAATGTATGAGAGTTGAGATTCCTATTTCCCATGGTCAAGTAAGAGGTCATGGTAGAATTAGAGGAGCTGTAGGTAAATACCCATTAAAATTCATTTACGCAAGTAACATGCCGGTTATTTTAACCAGTGCACTTCTTGTAAACGTTTCACTTTTCGCTAGTGTATTCCAAAAATTTGGTTTCCCTATTTTAGGTAAGGTTTCCGGTGGAAAACCTATCAGTGGTCTTGCATTATGGTTAACAACCCCTAACAGTTTAAGTGTATTGTTTACTAATCCATTAAGAGTATTGTTCTATGCTATTTTCTTCTTGGCTTGTTGTGTACTTTTCTCATGGTTATGGGTAGAAATCAGTGGATCATTAAATGCGAAAGAGGTTTCTAAACAACTTTATGACTCAGGTATACAAATTCCTGGATTCCGAAGTAGTAAAAGACAACTTTATATGATTATGAAAAAGTATATTCCAGCTCTTACAATTCTCGGTGGTTTGTTTGTAGGTATATTAGCATTTATTGCTGACTTGACTGGTGCTCTCGGTGGAGGTACTGGTGTATTGCTTACTGTAGGTATTGTATACAGACTCTATGAAGAAATTGCACAAGAGCAACTTATGGAAATGCATCCAATGTTAAGAAAAGTATTTGGAAATAATTAATCGATTTTCCATTTTTTGAAAGATTTGGAAATAATTTTATTTCCTTTATTTCCTTTTTATTTTTTTAGTATTGCTTTTAATTCTTTGTGATTATTATTAGTTAATTAAATTTATTAAAAAATTATGTTTAATGAGAGGATTTAAATGAATTTGGTAGTTATTACTGGCATTCCAGGTTCTGGAAGTACAACTGTACTTAATAAGGCATTGGAAGAAGTCGATTATCTTCATTTAAACTATGGAGATATCATGACTGAAATCGCTGTAGAAAAAGGGCTTGTTGAAAATAGGGATGAGTTAAGAAAATTACCTGCTGAAACTCAAAAAGAGATTCAAAAAGAAGCAGGTATCAGAATCAGTGAAAAATCTGAAACCACTAATGTAATTGTAGACACTCATTGTACTATCAGCACACCTAAAGGTTTCTTGCCAGGACTTCCTAAATGGGTATTAGAAGGTTTAAACCCAGATATCTTTATCTTGGTTGAAGCACATCCTGATGAAGTCATCGTAAGAAGATTAGGTGATGAAACAAGACAAAGAGATGCTGAAAAAGCAAAAGACATTCAGTTACATCAAGAAATGAACAGAGCTGCAGCAATGGCTTATGCTACTTTAACTGGAGCTACTGTAAAAATTATTTCTAATCATGACAATCATTTACCTTCAACTGTCAAAAAGATGGTAGAAGTATTAAAATAATTTCTGATTTAGAATCAGTGATTTTTAATTTAAATAATTAGATCTTTTCTAATTATTTTAAATTATTTTAATCATCATATAATTTAAGTTTTTAAATTATTAAATTATTTAGCTTTGATTTCCTATTGAAATTCAATATATGCTAAACTATTAATTTATAAATTTGAGAGAATTTATAACTTAATAGTTTATTATATTTTAGTTTTATTAGAAATATTATTAGAAATACTTAAATATTTGTTAAGAAAAATAATAAAAAATAAAATTATAATTTACTATTAATTAATTAAACATGTGAGGAATGAAATGGCGTATCAAGGTAGTTTTCTATTAGGTATTTCCTGGCTTCAACCAGTGTTTGATGCTATGAATGCTGTTCTTAATCCATTAGTTCAAATGGATCCTACTCCTAATAATCCAGTGCTTACTGTATTTGTGATATCTTTTATCATATCCCTTTTGACAGTAACCTCTCAAAAATTATTAGTAGATCAGGATAAAATGAATGAAATGCAAGCTAAATCAAAAGCTTTGCAGAAAGAATTGAGAGAAGCTCAAGTTAGTGGTGACTCTAAGCAACTAGCTAAAATTCAAGCTAAACAAATGGACATGATGGCAGACCAATCTGAAATTATGAAAATGTCATTCAGACCTATGATTGTTACAATGGTTCCAATCTTATTGATATTCGCTTGGATGTGGCAATCTACAATAAAAGATATTATTGTTGTATTTCCTCCAGCTGTTTATTATTGTACTTTAACTCCGATTTTCCATTCATTAGGGCAAATGCTTTATGGTGGTAACATAACTACTATTCCATTTGGAGTAGGTTGGTTATGGTGGTACTTTATTTGTACATTTGGAATGTCACAAATCATTAGGAAATTTATGGGATTCAAGAATGGTTTCTAATCGT
>CAJOMK010000159.1 GCA_905235495.1 uncultured Methanobrevibacter sp. | reverse complement strand
GCATAAAGAATAATCTTCTTGTCTTTAGGAATGTTCAACCTTGTTTTTATTTCATCGATATCCTTTTCGTTGTTCTTGTTTGTCAAGATGTCATTTCTTGGATATCCAATCTCAAGCATCTCACCTTTGAAGTCAAAGGCTCTTCTGAATATTTCTGATGAGTATTCATTCTGTGATATAAGATATTGCCAGACTTTTGTATTGTCTGTAAACTCCTTATGATAAGCTTCAATGTCTTGATTGCCGCTCATGTCAATGTAATCCATATCCAAACCAAGTTTCTTAAGTGGGGTTCCATGCCATGTCTGGATGTATTTGGTGTTCTTGTTTTTTCTAAGATAATAAAGGTGTCTTGAATCGATAACCCATGCACCGCTTCTGAGACTGTAGTATAGGAATTTAAAAAATGACCTTTTTACCTTTTTTGCATTTCCAGGAACCTTTGTGCTTGTATGAACCAGTGACCAGACACAGGTCATCTCATCATCAAGGCCTTGATTGAGTATCTCCTCATAGACATATCTTGGATTACCGGTATAGTTACGACCATTGCTTGATTCAAAGAATATTATGTTTTTGTTTGAAGGGATAATATAAGATCCAACCACATACAATGCTCTTGCAGAGTATTTGGCAGATATGTAGATTATATCCTTGATGAACTTTTTCACATTTACCATATTATCCCTTTAGTTCTAAATTATAATTCAATCGGTTACTTATTATGTATTTATCCTTCTAATTCCTTTACAAGCAATTGAGCGTTTTCCCAATCGGTGTGGTCATCGATTTCTGTCCATTTAAGACCGTTTGTCAATACAAAGTCTATGGTTTTGATTTTGCTTAAATCCTTATATGCAAAGTCATAATAATTTTGTGAATCCTCTTCAATCAATTTTTCCAAGATTCTGTTGAATTCTGCAACGTCATCACTTACGACTTTGGAGACTCCAATGAATTCTCCAGTGGAGGATGGAATGTCCAATCCTTTCCCGATTGAGTTGATTGTACCGTTAGCTATTGATTTGTCTTCATTGAATGATTCATCATCAATGATCAATTTGAAGGATTCCTCATTAAGTTCCTTAAAATTGTCTACAATCATTCCAGTGTTCTTGGATGCAGCCAATCTTGTAATGATTTCAGGGTCTACGACATTGTCTCCGTTTACAAGGATGAAATCCTCAAAATCATTCTCTTCAATATATTTGCTTGCAAGATAGGTTGATACGGAAGTGTTTGTTACATCATACTTTTCGTTTGCAATGGTTTTTATTTCAATATCATACTTTTCAGCTATTTCAGGGCATAAATCAATTACCTTATCCTTGTTGTATCCTACAATGACGATATATTTTTCAATACCTGCATTTATGCAGTTTTTTATCATTCTTTCAAGTAAGGTAGTTTCATTGATTTTAAGCAATGCCTTAGGAATTTCCTTGGTAAGAGGCATTAATCTAGTTCCCATTCCAGCTGCCAATATTACGCCAATCATTTTATCACACTTTTTTTAATCATAAATTTTTTAGTTTTATTTTAGTTTTTTTTTTGGCTAGTTTGAATTTTAGTTTAATTTTAATAATCAATTTTAATCATTATTCTTCAATATTGTCCCACAATGTTTTGAATGCTATTTTTGGAGGTGTTTGCTTAACAATCACATCGTAAACAAAGTCCACAATAACACTGCTGGCTTCATTCTTGTCGCAGATGTCCTTTATGGCCATGATAGAGGTCTTTCCTTCAAATACGATACCGCTTGCCTTTTCATCCACGATTATCCTTTGTCCATACAACATTCCAAGGGTGTGGTTTCTACTTTCAGTTGATGTTGATGTGAGCACAAGGTCTCCAAATCCACAGTATTGGCCTGAAGTAGATATATCTCCACCGATTGCCTCGATGATTCGGCCTGTATCCTCGAAACCTTTTGTCAAAACACCATATCTTGCGTTTTCATTAATGTTCATACCTTCACAGATACCATTAGCTATTGCATTGATGTTCTTGATTACACCACATATCTCAAGGCCTATGACATCATCAAGAATCTTCACCTTGAATTGAGGTGTGGACAATACCTTTTTGACCTTCATTGCATTTTCTCTACTTTTGGATGCAATATTTGATACTGTTGCAAGACCCAATACAATCTCAGATGCAAAATTAGGACCTGACAAGGCAACGTAATTATCATCAAAGTATTCTTCAATCAAAGCACCCATTGTCTTAAGGGAAGGATATTCAATACCCTTTGCTGTTGTTACAAGAATGGTGTCATCTGAAATGTATTTCTTAAGTTTTACCAATGTAAATCTGAAGGCGGATGAAGGGATTGACAGGAATATTATTTTGCAATCCTTCAAATCATTATAATCACAAGTAGCTATTATATTGTCTTCCAATTTGGTATTTGGATAGTATTCACTGTTGTATCCAGTTGAATTGATTGTTTTAGCTAACTCCTCTCTTCTTAAATGCAGATAGACTGTATCCACATTTTTAGCTATTGTTTGAGCAAGTGCTGTTCCTAAACTCCCTGCTCCGATTACTCCTACCTTATTCATTTTTTCACCATAAGCTTTATAAATAAATATAGTACTTTATTATTTAATTATTTTATGTAAAATATTTATTAATTTTTATTTGAGCATATTTTAAAGATTTTTTATTGAATTAATTAATATTTATTATTTTTTATTTGAGCATATTTTAAAGATTTTTTATTGAATTAATTAATATTTATTATTTTTTATTTGAGCATATTTTAAAGATTTTTTATTAAATGAATTGATATCGTTAAATATTTATAATTTTAAATTTATATATAATAAGTATACTAATTAATAATAATTTTAATGATATTATTAATA
>CAJOMK010000158.1 GCA_905235495.1 uncultured Methanobrevibacter sp. | reverse complement strand
AATTTACTATTATAACTATATACTTTACTCTATTAAAAAGATTTCTAAAAATAAAATTAAAATATGAATTAAAAGCATATATGAAATTATTCTCAATTAAATAGAATAAATTAAATTATTAGAAAATAGATATAAATATACCAGTAAAAAAAAAAAACTTGTAAGGAATAAAAATGTGGAATGATTTAGAGGAATATTTACTTAAATTAACTATTGAAAATAGTGAAAAAACAGGCAAAAAAACAAAGATGGTGGAAATTGGAGTAGGCAAATTCCAAACCATTTCCAAAAATTTAAGTAAGAATGAAAAGATTGATTTGATAATGACAGACATCGATCCTGCAAATGAGGATATTGTGAAAGATGATGTCTTCAATCCAGATATGTCTATCTATAAAGATGCAGACATACTCTTTTCAATAAGACCTCCTGGAGAATTGCAAGAAGCAATCATGAAAATAAGAGATCAAGTCAATGCAACATTGATAATCAAACCATTATTCAATGAGGATTTGAATATAAAAAATCAAAAAATGAAATTGAAAAATTATAATCGTGCTTCTTTTTACATTTATGAAAAATAGATTTAATCTGGTTAAACAAGAAAAAAAAAAAACAATATATAAATTAACAATAAGTTAATATAAAATAAAATCTTTAAAATATAATTAATAGAAAATAATTATTATTATATTAAATATTTTAATTAGTGGATTAAATTTAAATATTTTAATTATAAATTTAAATATCTATTGAACTAAAAAACTATTTTTAATAATTAGAAACTTGGGGATTATATTGATAGATGAAATATTAAAACAGTACACCACACAAAAGGAAGGACTAAGCAGTACTGATGCCAATGCTAGATTAAAAAAGTATGGCCTAAATAAACTTAAAGAAAAAAAGAGAGACAGTCCTATTAAGCTATTTTTAGCCCAATTCTTTGATGTTTTAATATTAATGCTTATTATTGCAGCCATAGCCAGCTATATGATTGGAAACCACTTAGATGCATTTGTCATAGTTGTAGTTGTAATAATCAACTCAATAATCGGTTTTATCCAAGAGTATCGTGCAGAAAATGCTATGGAAAAACTAAAAAGTTTAGTTAATACCGTTGCTCATGTAAAGAGAGACGGCACAATCAAAAGAATCCCTGGAGAAAAGCTTACAGTGGGAGATGTTGTAATCCTTGAAGAGGGAGATAAGGTTCCTGCTGATTTGATTTTAATAGAAGCGCATGATTTGTATGTTGACGAATCTTCCTTGACTGGAGAATCAAATCTGGTTAAAAAAGACACTGATTATGAAAATGCTGAAGACTTTTCCGATAAGATCAAGGATATCCGAAAATATTCCAAAGAAGAGAATGTTCAAAGCAAAATCGTTTCAATGAACTCAAATATCATTTTTGGAAGAGGAATAGGTATCGTTATAGCTACCGGTATGAACACAACCATCGGCAAAATAGCTAAAATGATTCAGGAAAATGAAGAAGAGACACCTTTGACAATTAAAGTTGGAAAAATAGGCAAAAATATTGGAATCATTTCAGTTTTCATCTGTATTCTTGTCTTCTTCATTGAATTTTTCCAAAGCGTTGATATTCTTGAAAGTTTTATGACTGCAGTTTCACTTGCTGTTGCAGCAATTCCTGAAGGGCTTCCTGCTGTGCTTACATTGACTTTGGCATTGGGAATGCAAAAGATGGCAAAGTCCAATGCAATAGTCAAAAGATTGTCATCTGTTGAAACCTTAGGATCATGTACCTACATATGTACTGACAAGACAGGAACATTAACTAAAAACAAAATGATAGTTAGGGAAAACTACTTGACAAACAAGTCAAAATCCGTTTTAATTTCCGCATTATGTAATACTGTAAGATATGAAGATGACGAACTTATAGGAAATCCTACAGATTTGGCAACATACCATTTTGCATATGAAAATGATTTTGAAAATCTGTATAAAAATAGGAATTTTATCAAGGAATATGAGATACCTCTAGACAGCAACAGAAAAAGGATGAGCATCATTTATAGTGAAAAAGTTGAAAATGATATGAGTGAAGATCTATTTGATAAAAATTACTATGTACTAACTAAAGGTGCGCCAGAATTAATTTTAGACTTCTCCAAATCAATAGATGATGATGGAAACATAAGAATTATGGATGATGACATTAAGGAAAACATAATCTCAAAAATTGATGAAATGACTAATTCATCTTTAAGAGTAATTGGACTTGCTTATAGGAAAATTGACTCAAAAACTTTTGAAAAAATTCTCGAATGTGATGAAAAGGTATTTGAAAACAATCAGGATTATGAAATGCATAAAACCTATAGTGAAAGCAAGCATCATGGAGAATCATTTGAAAATGACCTGATATTTACTGGACTTCTTGGAATTATGGACCCTCCAAGGGAAGAGGCCATCAGTGCAGTAGCTGACTGTCAAAAAGCAGGAATCAATATTGTAATGATTACTGGAGACCACAAGGACACTGCAACTGCAATTGCAAAGGAAATAGGCATACTTCAAAACCAAGCTCCTGAAAATTCAAGCAAAAGACAGATATTGACTGGACAGGAATTGGAAAATCTAAGTGATGAAGAATATGAAGAAATTGCCAAGGACATAAGAGTATATGCAAGAGTTTATCCTGAACAAAAAAGAAGAATCATTGAAGTATTGCAGAATCAAGGTGAAATCGTATCAATGACAGGTGATGGTGTAAATGATGCACCTGCACTTAAAAAGGCATCCATTGGAGTTGCAATGGGTAGCGGAACAGATGTTACCAAAGAATCTGCAGATATGATCATTCAAGATGACAACTTTGCAACAATAGTCTCTTCAATCAAAGAGGGAAGAACAATCTATGATAACATCAAAAGATTCCTTAAATTCCAATTATCTACAAACATTGGAGCAATACT
>CAJOMK010000157.1 GCA_905235495.1 uncultured Methanobrevibacter sp. | reverse complement strand
CCGGACACTCCTGAATAGATTTCAAAAGATGGCCATAAGAAACCTCTTTTACGTGCAATATTAAACATTTTTTCATGATTCATTAATATTTCTCCATAAATAAAATAATTTTTAAGTTAATTAGAATAGTTTTTGAAATAAGTTATTAAATAATATAACATTATAACTTTTCTTTTTAATTATTTTTATAAGTTTTTATAAAATTAGATTTTTTTTTTATTATTATTGAATGATTTATTAAAAAAAGTTATTGGTTAATTATTTTTATAATCAACTAATTCTCCAATTCGAATCAATGGATTTTTGACTATATTCCAATTCAATTGCATCAAATTTGCACACTTGAACGCAGTGCCCACAGCCAACACATTTGTCTTGATCAATGGTTACTTTACCATTCTCAAGGCTGATTGCTCCACCAAAGCAGACATTGTCTCCCAAACATCTTCTGCACATTTTCCAGTTGTCGTTAACGGTATGCACTTCAACATCTTCAAGTCTTATAACTTTGTTGCTTATGTCATCATCAAGGTCTGGAAGAACTTTCCATAGACAACAGCAAGGACAGCAATGGCAGATTGTCAAGAGTTCTTCTTTTGAGTCCACGTTCATCCAGACACTGTCAATTTTATTTCTGCCGATAACATGGCTTAATCCTAATTCGTCTGCTTCATCAACATGTGCTAAAGCTTCTTCCACAGTTGTGGTTCTGCCGTATTTTGAACAAATCTTTCTACTTGCAGGGCCGATGAAAATACAACCGAAGTCTTGAGGATAATCCTGACAATTTGCGGAGCTTCTGCAGAGACATTTGTTCATGATAACAATATATTTAGCCTCTTTTATGACTTCCTTGATGATTTGGCTTGGTACAAATTCGGAATCATCCTTTTGGAAACTTTGGTTTATTTCAATGTTTGCATTGATAGTCTTATTGACGGAATTCTTATTTGGAAGGACATAAACTTCATCATCTTCGAAAAGGAGTTTATCAATAATTTTAGCTATTTTTGACTTTCTGGTTAATCTGGAAAGGAAAAATCGTGTGTGGAAGGTGTGTCCAACAAAAAAATGTAGTCACATCTTCATAATATCCTTTTCGTCTATCTTTATCGTCCATAGTTCAGTCACTTGAATTTTTCGTTTTTTAAGTCTAATATAGATTAATTATATTTACATTTAATATTGTGATAATATTTTTAAGTTAAAAACTTTTATAATCATTCATCATTGTCTTTTTCTTCTATCTTAATAATCAAACGTCTTAAAATGCCTTTGAATGTATGTGCTTCTCTTCCAGTAATGAAAGCTCGATTGATGATATTCTTGAACACTTTCAATCCGTTTTTCTTTTTATGATCTGGAATGGAGAGTGAATCAATTAGCTTTTCCATATCACTTATCAGATATTCCTTTTCAAGTGCAGTGCTTTCTTCCAATCCTTCAACAGGATAATTGTTTCTGTTTTTAAAGACTTCATATAGAATAACTGCAGCTGCATGTGAAATATTCATTATAGGATAAGTTGGGTCAGTTGGAATGCTTACGGTAATGTCACACATTTCGATTTCTGCATTTGTAAGTCCATTTCCTTCCCTTCCAAAGAGAATAGCTATCTTATCGTTGTAATTCATTGATTTTCCAAGTTCTTCAGGCTTTATCGGAATCCTTGAAAGGTTATAGCTTCCTCCAGGAGCTCCAGTTGAGCCCACAATGAAATCGATGTTCTGGTCTTTCACAAACTCTTCAACAGTATCATATACCAAAGCATTTTCAACTGTTTCCCTTGCATGCATAGCCTGATAATAGGCTTCATCCTTAAGGGTGCAGGGGTTGATTAGAACCAATTTATGAAGTCCAAAGTTACCCATGGTTCTTGCTAAAAATCCAACATTTCCAGGAGATTCACATTCTACAAAAACAACATAGATGTTTTCCTTAAGGCGTTTGCTTTCTTCATCCTCAACCATTTCCTTAAGTTTGCCTCTGTCTGTTGATTTGTTTTTCTTTTTCATGTTAATCTTTTTTTATTGGTTTTTAGCTATTTATCATAGATTATGTATATTATATTTTTTTCATTGCTTAATCATCATAAGCCATTTTAAGTAATTGAATAAGATTTAAGATTTTCACATTTTCAAGACCAATTTCATTTAAACCATCTTGGATGTTGATTTGACAGAACGGACAGATTGTAGTTACATAATCTGCACCAGTAGCTCTCACCATTTCAGCTTTGTCCTTAGCAAGCTCTAATGCAATTTCAGGTTTTCCTGACTTGATTCCTCCACCTGCACCACAGCATTGGCATGGAAGTTCAAGTTCTTCAAATTCAACTCCAGGAATCATTTCAATGATTTCTCTTGGTTGGTCCTTGATTCTTTGTCCTCTTGACAAGTGGCAAGGGTCATGCCAGGTTACTTTAGTATTAACTTCCTTCATTTTGCTTGCATCTAACTTATCAACTAGGAATTCACTGATGTCCTGTACATTAAGATTGGATCCGTATTTCGGATGGTCACTCTTTAAGGTTGCTCCACAACCTGCACAGATGGTAATTACCTTATCATAATCCTTAAAGACCTCTTTGTTTTTGTCTACAATGTCTTGGACTACATCAACTTGACCGGTTCTTAAAAGTGGAGAACTGCAACATACTTGTCCTTCTGGAATGTCTATTTCAATATTATTTGCCTTTAATACATCAAGGAGTGCATATCCAACATCTTGTGCTCTGTAATCCACCATACATCCAGTGAATAATGCAACCTTTTCCTTCTTTTCATCTTCATCAATGTAGTATTTGCCTTCTTCATCCCATTTCTTATGAACAGTTTCAATGAATGGCTCTTCAGGTTTGCTTACTGAACGTCCACTAGCAACTACATTGTCTTTAAATACCTTATGATCGTCAAATGGTCCGAGATCTCTTGCATAAGCCATTGCTCTTAGCTTTTCGATTGCATCTCCAAAACTGTTAATGTTTTTAGGACAGATTGAACCGCATTTGCCGCAGCTTGTACATGAATACATTCCGCTGTCAAGTGCTTCTATGAGTCTGTCGTATTCATCTCTTGGATCGAAGTCAAACTTGGAGATGTATCTTAAGTAATAAGGTCCGAGGAAGTCTTCCTTAAAGTGCTTTACAACAGGGCAAGTACAGGTATAACATTCAATGCAGCTTCTAACCTTTTTGGTGTCTTTGATGTCTTCAGGCTTAATCTTTTTATGTGAAGTTTCGCTGTCGCAATCCAAGTTAAATTGCAATTGCTTTATCTTTTCATCAGCTGAACTTCTATCTACCACTAAGTCCTTAATAACTGGGAAGTCCAATGGTTCGATTAACTTATTGTCTTTGATTTTAGCCTTACATGCAAGTGCACCGTTTCCGTTGATTTTCACTCCACATGAACCGCATTGTCCTGCTAAGCATGAACTTCTGAAGCTGATGTCAGCATCATATTTTCTGTTAATTTCTTCCAATGCATCAAGCACTTTCATTCCAGGATATTCCTCAATTTCATAAGATTCAACATGAGGTTCTTCATCAGTCTCCTTATTGAATCTTTTTACATAAACGGTTATCATAACAATCCCTATTCAAAATATCAAATAATTTTTATAATTATTTTTGTGCTGTTTTAATAGTTTTTCTTTAATTTTTTTTTTAAATTTCATTTGTTTATATACTTTCATATGATTTAACAATATATCACTTTATATATCTTTATTTATTTTATTATAAAGTTTAGTATTTAATGGGCTCTTTTAAGAACTTTGATGAATTGAAATTTTTAGATGGAAATAAGTTTTGAATTTTTAATTCTATTTAAATTTCACTTAATTGATGTATTATTTTTTGGAGGTTATAAAAACTTCACTCCAACTTTTTTTTAATTTAATATTTCAGCCAATCCCTTTAAAATTTCCTTAAAAATGCCATAATATTAAATATATTAAGAAACTAATATTTATTTATGATAATTTATGGAATTTTTTAAAATTTTTTAAATTTTATGAATTTTTAGTTATTATCTTATATTTACAATCTTTATGAAAATTTTAGAGATTAATATATTAATCTCAGGTGTGGTGAATTTTTATGGCTTATGATCAATTAGTAACTAGTGAAAAAGGAGACAAACTTTTCCTTTTAGGTAATGAAGCTGCTGTTAGAGGGGCTATTGAAGCGGGCGTATCAGTTGCAGCTACTTACCCTGGAACTCCTTCTTCTGAAATAGGTAACATATTATCAGTTGTTGCTAAAAATGCAGAAATGTACTTTGAATTTTCTGCAAATGAAAAGGTGGCTATGGAGGTGGCAGCTACTGCAGCTGCAAGTGGCCTCAGGTCATTTACTTTCATGAAGCATGTAGGATTGAATGTAGCTGCGGACTCATTCATGACAACTACTTACTCTGGTGTTAAGGGAGGAATAATCATTCTTGTAGCGGATGACCCTTCACTTTTTTCTTCACAGAATGAACAGGATACAAGAAACTATTCAAGATTATCCTCTGTCCCAATTTTAGAACCCTCTTCTCCTCAAGAGATAAAGGATATGATGGTTTACGGATTTGAATTATCCGAACAGTTTGGAATTCCAGTAATTCTTAGAACAAGTACTCGTGTATCCCATATGAGAGGAATTGTGGAATGTGGTGAAATAGAAAAACCTAAATCAACTACAAAGGCAACTGAAACAGATAATCATTGGTTAAAAGGATACTTCGTTAAAAATCCAAGAGAGTTTGTACCTGTACCTGCAAATGCACTCTCAATGCATTCAAGATTAGCGGAAAAAATGGAAAGAATGGAAGAGATTGCTAACGAAAGTCCAGTAAATGAGGTCTATTCATTTGAAGATGGAACACT
>CAJOMK010000156.1 GCA_905235495.1 uncultured Methanobrevibacter sp. | reverse complement strand
TTAATAATATTAATCTTGAAGTTAAAGAAGGAGAGATTGTAGGTATTTTAGGAACAAGCGGTTCCGGTAAAACATCTCTTTTAAGAATATTAAGAGGAGTGGAAAAATTTGATGAAGGTGAAGTTAGAGTAGATAGATACACCTTAAAGCCAGATTCCTCTCAATTTTATTTTAATCAAGTCAAAAAGGAAACTGCAATTCACTTGCAAAGGTCTTTCGGTATTTGGCCTGAAACTGTACTTGACAATGTTGTAAGAAAGTTATACGGTGCAAAATACGGTGATGAGGCAGGAACCAACTTTGAATTGGCACATGACCAATTCGATAAGGAAGCTTATGAACTATTGGAGCTTGTAGGTCTTAAGGAAAAGTCAGGCCACTTGGCTTCTGTATTGAGTGGTGGTGAAAAGCAAAGGCTTATCATGGCAAGACAGCTTGCTAAAAAGCCTAAAGTGATGCTTCTTGACGAGCCTGCTACAATGGCATGTCCTAAAACCAAGCAGGAAATCTTGGATGCTGTTAAAAAGATCAATGAAGAATTAAATATCACTATTGTTTTAGTATCACACTTGCCTGAGATTCATAAATTCTTAGCTGAAAGGTTAATCCTTTTGGAAGATGGTGAAATAGTTAAAGAGGGAGATGTTGATGAAATCATCGATGAGTTCCTATCAGACATTGAAGACCCTATTGACATTGAGCTTGAATCTACAGATGAAACCCTCATTAAAGCATGTGACTTAGATAAAAGATTCTATTTGCTTAAAGGTAAAGATGTTTTACACATGAAGGACATCAGCTTTGAAGTAAAAAGAGGAGACATCCTATCTTTAGTAGGTCCAAGTGGAGCAGGTAAGACAATTCTTCTTCGTATGTTAGGAGGTATGGATGTTCCGGACAGTGGAGATGTCTTATTCAAGCTTGAAAAAGAAGAGGATGGGGAAACTGTAACCAAATGGGTAGACCTCAGAAAAGCAAGTCTTGACAGAATGGAAGTTAGGAGAAACATAGGTTTCATGCATCAGGAATTCGCTTTGGTATACTGGGCTACCGTTCAAAGCCAATTAGCTAAGAAATTAGGTTATAAAAGATTTGATATGGTTCAGGAAGCTAAGGAAAGGGCTAAGGAAGAAGGATTACCAGACATCTTGCTTGATGCTTTGTATCAATTGACAGACCTTCCTGAAAGAGAAGCTAAAGCTCGTCTTGAGCAAGTTGGACTTGAAACAAGTATTTTAGATGAGTTATTCCCTAAATTCCCTGAGATTGAAATTGCTGATCAGGTTGCAGACTTGTTTGAAGCGCTTGACTTGCCTTTAAACATATTAGGAAGAAAATCATTTGAATTGTCTGGTGGTCAAAAGGTAAGGGCTATGCTTGCACTTGTGCTTGTATCCAAACCAGACATTCTATTGCTTGACGAACCATTTGGAGACTTGGATCCAAAGACCTTAAGAACAGTTACAAATTCACTTAAGAGAATCTGCAAAGAATTTGGAACTACTATTGTAATGGTTTCACACAATACAGACTTCATTAGGGAATTAAGTAACAGAGCTATCTTCATTGACCAAGGTCTCCTTAAAGATGACACTAAAGATGTTGATAGGTTAGTGGATGACTTTATTGGATTCTGTAAGGCTGATTACTTGATGTAATCAGTTATTTAATTAATTTTATTTATTTTCGTCATTTCTTTATTTTTTTATTAAGACTTTTTATTTAATTGATTTAATTTAACTTAATTTATGATTATTTTCTATTCAAGATGATAATATGTTTAAGAATATTTTAGTTGCTAGTGATGGTTCCAAATGTGGAGACAAGGCTGTAGATTTAGCTATTGATTTAGCAAGCAAATATGGTGCAAAGATCTCTGCTTTATATGTAATGGATTTTGCATTGGATTTTTCATATGATGAATTGGATGATGCTGGTGGAGCCGTTCTGGATGACATTACAGCAAAAGGAAAGGAAAAAGGTGTTGTTGTAGTGGAACACATCATCACTGCAGACCCAATTCAGGATATGGCTACTATGATTAGAAAAATCAATCCTGATATTGCTGTTTTTGGAGCTTTTGGAAAATCTATGGATAACGAAGAAGAAATTGATTATTCCAAGATTGGAAGCGTTGCTGAAAATGCTTTAAAAGTCTCTAAAGTTCCGGTAATTTTGGTTAAATAATTATTACTTTAGTTAGATTTAATTAAGTTGCAATAGAATAAAACATTTTATATATTATTAAAATAATAATTATTATTAACCATTTATTGGAGGTAAAATCATGGTGGAATACAAATGTACTATTTGTGGATATGTATACGACACTGAAAAAGGCGAATCAAGAAGGGATGTCGCTGCAGAAACTGCTTGGGAAGACGTACCAGATGATTTCAGATGCCCTTTATGTGGTGCTGTAAAAAATATGTTTAAAGAATTATAAAATTTAATTATTATTTAAGTTAAGTTTAAATTTAATTATGATAAATATTTAATTGAAGGTGAAAATATGGCTATGGTATGTGACATTTGTGGATACACTTATGACCCTGAAACTGGTGATTCTGACAACGGTATTGATGCAGGAACTGCTTTTGAAGATTTACCAGATGATTGGGCTTGCCCATTATGTGGTGCTGATAAAGCAGATTTTGTAGATGAATAAATTTAAGATTTTGAGGTTTTTATTATGGTAAATGAAAAAATGGAAGTAGCATTAAATGCGCAATTAAATGCAGAAATATATTCTGGTTACTTATACTTATCTATGGCAGCATACTTTGAAGACATTGACTTAGCAGGATTTGCTAACTGGATGAGAGTACAAGCTGCAGAAGAATTAGAACATGGAATGAAATTCTATGATTACATCATTAGAAGAGGAGCAAGCGTAACCCTCACTGCAATTGAAGCTCCACAAACTGAATGGGACTCCCCACTTGCAGCATTCACTCATGTTTTAGAACATGAACAAATGGT
>CAJOMK010000155.1 GCA_905235495.1 uncultured Methanobrevibacter sp. | reverse complement strand
ATTTACGATAGATTGTGCAGCTTTTCTAATCCTTTTACCATTTCCAATCGAAGTACCGCCAAATTTGGCTACAATTAATTCCATTTGTTTACACACCTTAAATAAATTAAAAATTAAAATAATATTTTAAACTATTATACATTATTATATTTTATAAAATGGCATTAATAAATTTATTTATTAATGGTTTTTTAATAACAATTACTTATTTTTTTTTTAATAAAAATCCATTAAAAATAGTTAATATGGAAAAATAATCAATTAAATAAATTTATCAAAATAATTAAATTTTTAAATCAATGAAAAAAACAGCTGAAAAATTTATATAAAAATAAGTAGTAGATTAAAATTAATTAATCTAAAAAATTGTGTAAAAAATAAAATTAAGCTTGGTTTGCTTGTTGTCTTACTAATCTAGTAATGTAACCAGCAATTTTATTTCTTAAATGTTTGGTACTTACAGTAGAGTACTCTACTACTAATTTTTTGTTTTCTTCAAAGTCAGTAGTAAATTTGCCTTGGTGAGTTTCAATTAATTCTTTTGATATACGTTTTACGAATGAAGTTCTAATATTTCCCATAATCATTCCTCCAAAATTTCTTTCTGTTTATTTTTACTTAAAATTGTTAGCATGTTCATAATATCGCTAAGGACCTCATCATCCATATTTTTTTCTTGAGCTAATCTGCTTACTTTGGCATGAATCTCATCTTCTCTTGATTTGTCATAAATTTCCATGCCTAAAAAAACTTTAGCGGATACAATATCCTTAGCAAGTGAAGTTCTTTCACTTATTAAGTTAACTAAATCATTATCAATTTCATCGATTCTTTTTCTAGACTTTTCAAGAACATTACAAGCGTCTTCTTCTTTTTCAAACAGACTCTTTATTTCTTTTTCATCCACAAAAATTACTCCATAGTTTTGATAATAAATATACTTTATATTTCATCTTATATAAACATGCTTATTGATTTGAATCCAAAAACAATCCTATCTAAAAAAAAAAACTATGCTTCAAGCACTATAATTTACTTTACATAATCAATAAGGAATTAGTAAAGTTATCCATGTTAATTATTTCTGATTTAATGAATATAAACATTTTTAAAAATTATTAAATAATATCTTAATGAAACAAATGAAAGTGGAGAGAATATTTGACAAATGCTCTCACAAACAATTAAATATACAAGGACCAATAATAAAATAAGAAAAAGATAAGAAAAAGACATACCTCCTGAAAAGAAAATACATAATGTGAGAGAATCCTTAGAACTGATTAATAAATACGGTCATGGATTTACTTGCATAACAAAATCCAATCTAATACTCAGGGACTTGGATTTGCTAAAAGAATAAATGAAAAGGCAAAAGTAGTCATTCAGATGACCTTGACAACATACGATTAAGACTTATGCAAAATACTTGAACCAAACGTATGCACTACAAAGGAAAGAGTGGATGTATTGAAAATTCTAAACAATCACAATATTCCTACAATAGTTTGGCTATGTCCGATTCTTCCATTCATTAACGATACCGAAGAAAACATAAATGGAATACTTGACTATTGCATAGAATCAAATGTCAAATGAATTATCTGCTTTGGAATGGGAATGACCTTAAGGGAAGGAAACAGAGAGTATTTCTATAATAAACTGGACAAGCATTTCCCAGGATTAAAGGAAAAATACATCAAGACCTATGGAACCCGCAATGAATTAGCTAGTCCAAACCAAAATGAATTGATGAAGATCTTCTATAAAAGGGCTAATGAAAACAATATAATGAATAATCCCGATGAAATATTCGAATATCTTCATGAGTTTCCAAGTAAAGACAAAACTAAACAGACCACTTTATTTTAAAAAATACTAAAAAGGATAAAAATAGTCTAAAACTATAAAATAGCTAAAAATAGTTTAAAAAAGGATAATAGTTAAAAAATATAAAATAATTAAAAAATAACTAAAAAAAGAAAGATTAAAAAAAGAATTATTTTTAATCCCTTTATTCATTTAAGAAATCTTGAATAATTCTCTTAAATTCTTCAGGCTGTTCCAACATAACAAAATGGCCGGAATTTTCAATGAATTCGAATTTTGCACCTTCTATTCCATCAGCCACTTCACGGCCTAAATCAGGAGGATTGATTCCATCATATTCAGCACCGATAACCAATGTATTACAGCTTACCATCATAATCCTTGGAATTGTCAAAATTAGCAAGTGATGCATCTTCTGCAGTTTTTTCCTCTTCATTTAATTCAACACTTCTTTCACCACTCAATAATGCACCGACTTCCAACTCTCCACTAAGAGCCTTTTCAAATGATTGTGGAGCAAGACTCGCTTTCAATATCACTCCCATCATTTCCTCTTGTGTAACTTGAGTGATGTCAAGGTTTGCCTCTTCTAGAATTCTTGCAACAGATGAAGTTTTACCGTTTGGCTTAGTGCATGCTAAAATCAATGATCTATGTCATCACATTTAATTTCAGCTGCTCTAAGGGCAATATATGAACCCATGAAATAGTCTAATACATCAGCTTTTTCCAATCCCAATTCCTTGATGATTTCGTGAATGTCACTTACATGATTATCAATTGTATATTCCTTAGGGTGTGTTGATTCACCATGACCTCTTGTATCTATGGTAATGACACGATACTAATCCATAAACATGTCTCTAACCGGATACATTGATGTTTTATCTGTTGTTAATCCATGAATCAATAATAAAGCATTTTCCCCGTGTTCTGTATCATCTATACAAATTTCAATATCATTAATGTTTAAAAACTTTTTCATAGCAAAAACTCCTTCATTATACGATAATCATAAAAAGGAGGTAAGATTTTTAAATGAATTAAATTAAATAATCCTTGTTCCCCTGTTGTCTACAGTCGTTTCAATGACTCTACCATCATATGAAGCCCAAGCCTCTTTAACACCATCAATGGAACTCTCATCCACAATAGCTACAAAAGAGGAACCTGTTCCAGACAATCCAGAAGCAAGCGCTCCTACCTGTAGTGCATCAAGAGTTATATTGTTATCAAAACCCAACACATTACCATACAGTAGCCCATTTAATGTCAAGGCTTCGAGATAATCACCATCAAGGGCTTGATTGAATGCCATTCTTACAAATGGAGCAATCAATTTCATCCTATCAACATCAGAAGATCCACTTAAGGATTCCTTATCCGGCATAAAGACCAAAACATTATAATTAGGCATTCTTTCCTGATGTATAATCTCCCTATTTGCATTGTCTGTAATTGTAAGCCCTCCAAAATAAGATGCAGAGGCATCATCAAAAGCCCCAGTAATTGTAACTCCTGCTTCAAGGGA
>CAJOMK010000154.1 GCA_905235495.1 uncultured Methanobrevibacter sp. | reverse complement strand
TTGATTTATTGAGTTAGATGGTGAAAAAATGGTAGAAGTTTCAACACTTTACGATTTAGATATATATACATTAGCTGGTCAGTATGTAGGGCAAGTTCATGACGTAGTTCTCAATATAAGATACGGAACTATCTCTAGACTTCAAGTAAAAGCTTTAGAACCTGAAAGAAAAAGTACAGGATTCAGAGATATCTTTAGAGGAGGATTCCAATTCGTACCTGAAGAAGAAGTAGGTAGAACCTTCCAAGAAGGATTACTTAATATTGAGTTTGACAGAGTAACTGCTATTGGAGATATTATGTTAATTGATCCTCAAGACTTAAAAAGACCAAAACCTCCAGTAGCTGGCGAAGAAATCTCTGTACGCCCAAGACCTGAGCCTATTAGGGAAGTTCCAAGAGAATCTCCTGTAGAAGCTCCTGTACCAAAAGTATAAGTCTTTATTAAGTAAATATGTTATTAATCTTTGAGATTTTTTACTATATCCTTTGATAATTAGCTTGTTTTTCTAAATGTAGTTTCGGATTAATTAACATATTTAATTTATTTTCTCTTTTTTAATTTTATTTTCATGAAGTGATTTTTTCTATTTTTTCTGTTATTATCAATGTTATTAACAATTTATAATAAATGGTTTACAAATTTTCATTTTCATAGTTAATATGGAATCGCTTATCTGTTTGATTATTTTTTTAGATATTAATTTAAGAGTTAGATAATAAGATAGTTTTTTATTTAATAAAAATTTATTAATATTAAGGATAAATATATAAATATTCAAAATTATATCGGAGATGAACTAATGATTGTAGGTATAGTAGGATGTGGAGCTATTGCAAATACAATAGTTAATGAAATATCTGAAGATGGAATAGATATCAATTATTTCTATGACCGTGATATAGAAAGAGCAGAAAACCTTGCACAGATTGCAAATGGTATAGCTGTAATAAAGCTTGAAGGTATGATAGAAAAAGTTGATTTGATTGTAGAATCAGCTTCTCCAATGGCCTTAAAAGGCATTGCCATACCTATTTTGGAAAAAGGTGTGGATTTGATGGTTATGAGTGTAGGTGCATTGATGGATAATGAATTTAGAGAAAATGTCCATAAGGTTGCACAAGAACATAAGGCAAAGGTTTATGCTCCCTCTGGTGCTATAGTAGGTTTGGATGGTATCAAGGCAGCATCAATCGGTAAGATCACTCAGGCGTCCCTCACTACAAGAAAAGCACCTAAATCATTAGGCAAAGAAGTTGAAGAGGAAGAGATTCTATTTGAAGGAAAGGCTTCCGAAGCGGTAGAGAAGTTTCCGGTAAATATTAATGTTGCTGCTTCATTGAGTATTGCCTGCAATATGGATATTGATGTAAAGATCATTGTAGATCCTAAAGTTGACAGAAATGTTCACGAAGTAGTGGTGAAAGGTGACTTCGGTGAATTCAGAACAAGCTCTGAAAACTATCCATTTGCTGCAAATCCAAAAACAAGTATGTTGGCTGCATTTTCAGCTATTAAATTATTGAAAAGCTTCAACGAATGTTTCTCAGTAGGAACATAATTGTAATTTAATATTTTTTAAAGAAATAGAATTAATTGGTTAATTGATTAATAGAATTTATATAATTTATAGAATCATAAAATTTTTAATTTAGGTGATTTGATGAAAGATTATGAAATTTACTCAACAATGAAAGTTCCAAAGAACTCAAATATAATTTTACGTTTGGATGGGCGTAAATTTCATAGTTTGGCAAAGGGATTGAACCTTGAAAAGCCTTATGATGAGAATTTCTATAAAATTATCACAAATGTATGCTTGGATATCTTCAATCAGTTTTCACCTAAGTTCATTTACACATTCTCCGATGAAATAAGTATTCTTTTGGATGAAATTCCATTTTTAGGCAGAGTCGAGAAGATCAATTCTGTATTCTCTTCACTGGCCTCAAGTTCCTTTACATATTATTTATTAAACAATTGTTCTAATGAATTTGATTTGGATAACTTATCAGATAATGATAGGAATAATGTATTTCCTATATCATTTGATTCAAGAATAATTCCAATTGATGATGCATCTATATGTAGCTACTTCAAATGGAGACAAGATGAATGTTGGAGAAATTGCATCAATGGATATGGTATCTGGGCACTGAAAAAAGAATACGATGATAAGCAAGCAAATGAAAAAATCAAAGGATTAAAATCAAGTGACATCCATGACCTCCTCTTTGAGAGAGGAATCAATCTCAATGATGTTGACAATTGGAAAAAGAGAGGAATTGGAATTTATAAAAGGTCATGGGATATAGAAGGATTTAATCCAAAAAAGCAAGAGAAAACAATTTCTACTCGTAGTGAAGTTTTTGTTGATTATGAATTGGATATTTTCAATAAAGACTTTTTTGAAAAATTATGAATTTTATGAATTTTATTAGTGTTGTTATGTTTTTATATCAGTTATTAACTACTTATTCTAAAGTTAAATGAGGTGGTAATATGGGATTTGAAGATTTGGTCTCTAAAATGAATGAAAAGAATCAGTTTAAAAAGGTTTGTGTTGACCAAGGGGTAATCGATTCTGTAGTCTTCTATTCTAAAAAGTCATATCCCAATGAGTTTTTAGCAATGTTTGATGGTCATGTTAAGAATAATGTTCTCTATATTACCGGTTTGCTCTTTTTGCCTGGTGAAAGGTCTCATACAAGCGCTACCTTTAATGATTGGATGATTCCTCCGAATCAGAAGAAGTGGGGTTCAGTACACTCTCATCCAGGGCATAATGCGAGTCCATCTCATGCAGACTTGATCACATTTTCCAAGCATGGGCCGTTTCATATAATTGTTTGTGAACCATACTCATTGGAAACCATGAAAGCTTATGACTCTTATGGTATGCCAACCACTTTTGAGGTGGGACATTACTCAGATTCAAATCAGGATTTGATGTTTGAGGATTTGGAAGAGATTAAAAAAGAGTTAGAAGATATGGATGG